>CAJXPE010000029.1 GCA_913057965.1 uncultured Marixanthomonas sp.
AGTCGTCGGCAGCGTCAGATGTGTATAAGAGACAGAATAATAATATCGGGAATTTCAGCTTTCGCCTTTTCAATTCCAATTTTTCCATTGGGTGCAGTAATCACCTTATAACTGGAAAGTTCTAATAATTCTTCTGTGTTTTCGCGTAAGGCAGCATCGTCTTCGATTAAAAGAATGGTATTCATAAATGGCTTTTTAATAAAACACTATTTCTTATTTAATTTTTATAGGTAAAGTAACTATAAACGTACTTCCCTTACCTTCTGTGCTGGTAAAAGCAATGTGGCCTCCAAGGTTTTCCAAGTGGCTTTTAACGATATTGAGTCCAATACCCGTACCGGCGTTAAGCAAAGCGTTTTCGGCACGAAAATAACGATTGAATATATATTTCTGTTCTTTTTCAGGAATTCCCATACCTTCATCGGTAACCTGGATGGTAAGTTCCTCATCATTTGTCTTTACTTCAACTTCAATTACACCGCCTTCAGAAGAATATTTAATCGCATTGTTTATTAAATTAGTTAAAATTAATTCAAGGATTTTTTCGTCAAACTCTAATGTAATCTCGTCAATATTTTGTGGATATTCAATATGCTGTCCATCTTTTAGCAACATATTGGCGTCGTAAATTACCTCATTTACAACTTTACTTAAGGGAAAGGTGCTGAATTTATAAACTGTTTTTCCTGTTTGCAAGCGTTCTATGGATAAGAAATCGCTCAAAATATTATCCAAATATTTAACCTTGGCTTTAATGGTTTTTAAATGCTTATCACGTTTGTCCTGTTGGTCTTCTTTAGTGTACTTACCAATTAGCGTTGATGAAGTAAGAATACCGCTTAAAGGGGTTTTAAACTCGTGGGATACCATAGAAAGAAACTTAGTTTTTAACTCGTTCAGCTCGCGTTCTTTCTGTAAAGAAACCTTCATTTTATTTTCGGCAGAACGGCGTTTTTCCACTTCTTCTTGCATCTGGGCTACTGTATTTTCTAAAGCTCGGGTACGATCAGCAATTTTGTCTTCTAAGTTAGCATTGAGCTCTCGTATTTCAGATTCTTGCTGTTTCCTAATGGTAATATCGCTCACCAATGCCATAACGTAAGCGTTCTCATAAATCTGAAATGGATTGAGACCTGCTTCAACAGGAAACTTGGTACCATCTTTACGTAAACCATACAAATCACGCCCATGACCCATTTGCCGTCTATCACTATGCTCGATAAAATTATTGAAGTGCCCTTTATGGCTTTTATGGTAGTCTTTAGGAATTAACAAGTTGAGTTGCTGTCCTAAGAGCTCATTGTCTTCATATCCAAACATCGCATTTGCCGCACCATTACTGGCAACGATTTCCTGTTTTTCATTAACAATGATTATACCTTCTGAAATAGCTTCGGAAAGCAATTTAAATATATTCCCTTTTTTCTCTTCAAACACGTTCACCTACCAAAAGTAAGGAAATTAAAACAGAAGTGAAACCTGATTTATATCATTTAATAAACACTTTACAATCGATACTTTTATCAAATAAATACATAGTTATGATGACAACTCAACAACCTCCAAAACTTGTACTGTACCAAAAATTAGGCGAACTGTTTTACGCAATAGCCGCTGCAGATAAAGTTATTAGAAAAGCAGAAATTGACACATTGCGCAATTTAGTCAAGACCCATTGGAAAAATATAGAAGCGCTCGAAGATGAATACCATAGCGATGCATCTTACCAAATAGAAATTGTCTTTGATTGGCTGGATGACAAACAAGTGAACCCAGATGAATGTTTTGAAGATTTCAAAGATTTTATGAAAGAACATCCAACCTTGTTTTCCACAACCATTAAAAAACTTATTTGGAAAACCGCAGATGCCATTGCCGCTTCCTTTGCAGGTAAAAATAAATCTGAATTGATTATGTTGGCAAAATTAAAAATGTTGCTAAAAGACAACCATTAACACCTTTAAACTATGCGTACTCTATTTTTTTATTTAGCGATTTTTATGGTGTTTGCCTGTAAAAATGACCCCAAACAAACTGAAGTTGAAACAGAGACTGAAAAAAATATGGTTGAAACGGATACTGATTCTGTATTAACCAATCGTGAAGATGTTGAACTAAAGAAACAACAATCTATCATTCTAAAGCAAGAAACCCTGAAAGAAAAACCTGATGAAAAGTTTGAACTTCAAGAGCTTATCATCATGAAAAACTTTCAAAAAGAAGCAGATCTATACACCTTAGATTTTCACTATCCTTTGTTGAATGATAAAATTAAGGCTAGCTACAACAACTTTAACCAATACATCACAGACAACTATGTAGATGTTATTGGAACCAAAGCTAGTATCCTTGAAGACGCCGAACTTATTTGTGATACTATTGCCACGAACCGTTTTCGGGAAAAAAGGACCATTGATTATAAGATTTTCAACGTCAATGACAAACTGATTAGCGTACTATTCTATAAAGAGAACTTTTATAGAGGAAGCCTACACCCTACACTTTCTTTCAATTGTATGAATTTTGACCTAGAGCAATCTGTGTTTATGAACTATGAAGACTTTTTTACGGAAGGCAGTGAAGAAGATTTACGAAAAATATTGAATACTCTTTTGGTTGAAAAAATGGCGATCGGCGATTTATATTATGACTGTTGGGAAATTACAGCAGATGATTTTTTTGAGTACAAAGACAATTTTGTACTGAATGAAACCTATGTAGAATACTATTTTGACGATTGTGTTATTTGCCCTTCGTATACGGGTAGTTATTCCATAAAAATACCATTGGAACGGTTAATGTCTGTTCTTCGTAAAAACAAACGGAACCCATTGTTTGGATAAGGAAATTTCGGTATCTTAAAGTTGAAAAAAGTAAAGTGATGAAAAGTAATTTCCATTCCATTATAAATTCTGAAATACCTGTGTTAATCGATTTTTATGCCGATTGGTGTGGCCCTTGTAAATCGTTGGCGCCTATTTTAAAACAAGTTAAAGGTGAATTGGGTGATGCCATCAAAATAGTTAAGATAGACGTAGACAAAAATCAACTTTTGGCTTCCCAATATCAAGTACGCGGTGTACCTACTATGCTCTTATTTAAACAAGGAAAGCAATTGTGGCGACAAAGTGGGGTTTTGCAGAAAAACGATCTTATTAAGGTAATCAATCAGCATAGCTAATAAAACTAAATCAAAGCATAGATCATACACAGCTAAAAGCCACTACTACTGCAAATAGTATAAAAACTGTTTGATGAAGCGAAACTATATGGTTTATAAACGGTATATGTAAAGATTCGCTATGTGTATTTACTAGTAAACGAATTAAGTAATCACCAAGCAATGGAAAAATTATAGCATATTTTGTGTTGAAATAGAAGCAGCTTGTCTTAATACCATTACTGTTAAATACAAGGTTCAGGCTTTGGCTATTTTGACCATTTCAGATTCATTGGTTTAAAAAAAGGAAAAATCTTCAGCAGAACGGAAAAATACATTTATTATTATGATAAAAATCGCCCTGAATATACTTTAAATACTATTGACCTAATAAAAAACCGATAACAAAGTTACTACGCCAATAACCAGAATGAGCACTAATACGATATGGTTAAACTGCTCTTGTGAAATCTTGTTTAATATCTGTTTTCCAATCCAAGTACCTAAAATGCCAATCACAATTAAAATAGGGATTAAATATAAAAGGTCCTTGCGCATATATCCATTGAAATAATA
This sequence comes from uncultured Marixanthomonas sp., assembly GCA_913057965.1. Lineage (GTDB taxonomy): Bacteria > Bacteroidota > Bacteroidia > Flavobacteriales > Flavobacteriaceae > Marixanthomonas. Next base: position 3,737 of record CAJXPE010000029.1, read on the forward strand.
AACTATGGTGCGACTAAAATCTACACCTAAATCTATAGCTGCTGACGTAGCAATAAATTTGTCTTTGTTCATTTTAAAAGCTGACAAAGTGATACCTCTAATAGCACCTCCAGTTCCTAAAATACCAGCGCTTAACCCGGATAGTGTTCCACCGATAAAGGCGTTTTTTGCTGTTGCTCTTACAACCAGTTTCTTGAAAATTAAAAAAAGAAGGCTCAAAACAACTAAGAAAATCCCTAAAAGATAGGTTAGTACTTCAGGATCTAGAAACTGACTTAAATAACCACCAACAATTACAAAGATCACTGCCGGAATACCCAATTGTAGGATAACTTTTTTATCCAACCCTTTTCTAAAGAATGCAATTTTTGTGATATTGCTAGATACATGATATAAAGCTGTAATACCCAAAACAGATTGAAAGTCCAGAAAAAAATTGGCAATAGGTACAAAAAAGACAGAAGAGCCAAAGCCGCCAACGGTTCCCAAAATTTCTGCGAGTATAGACAACACTATAAAAATGGGTAGATAGCGACTTAGCATATTAGTACAAGTAAAAAGGAAAAGCTTAAACTTTTCCTTTATTAAAAATTATCAATCCTATATTTTAAAAGTAACCACAGGTATTTCGCTATGGTTTACCACATCTTCGCCTATACTTCCCGAGAAAAAATGAGCCAGACCGCGTCGGCCATGGGTAGGTATTGCAATTACATCTGCTTTAACTTTATTACTGTAATTAAAAATGCCACTTTCAACTGTATAAGCGTTTTGAAAAACTACATTATTAATACTATGAGCATCGTCCAATTTGCTTTTACTCAAAAAATTGACAATCCTGTCTTCAATTTCATAGGTACTTTTAAACTGTTCGGCAGGTAAATGGACATACAATAATTTTACCTCGGTATCAAATATTTGAAAAAACTTCATAGCATTACGGTAAGCCAATAAGTTTTCTTTTTTAAAATCGCTGGCAAAAACTGCTTTATCTATTGTAAACTCTTCTTGATCTTCTTTTATAACCAATACAGGGATTTCAGAAGTACGGACCACTTTTTCGGTATTACTGCCCACAAAGACTTCATTCCAGCCACTTGCACCATTAGATCCCATTACAATCAAATCGCAATTAAGGTTTTTTGCAAGATTACCAACTTCTGTAAAAACGCGATAATTTTGTATTGTGGTCTCTACATGAACACCTTCTAGATAATCTTTATCCAGATATTCTTCAAAACGTTTCTCAGCTAATTTCATATAATACAATGCCTCCATCACTTCTTGAGACTCGTCTTTATTTATAACTGCTTCGCTAAGGCCCAACATATGCACAACGACCAATTCTCCATTGTGTTTTTTTGCTATCGAAGCGGCCACCTTTAAGGCATAATCAGCATGTTTGGAAAAATCTGTGGGTACTAATATTTTTTTCATAGTTCTATTCTTTTATACGGTTTTTATTTTATTGCAGAAATTGATTTACGTTTTTCAAGTTGTCTCTTCAAATCACGAATAGTTTCCTTTAAGGCTGCCTCGTAGTAGGGTTCTGAAGTGGCAGCAAAAATTCTTGGCCCTGGTGCGCTCAGCTCTATTTCGCAAATGCAATCCTTCCCTGTTTTAGCTTGTCCTTTTTTAAAAATTACTTCGGCACGGATTAACCAATCATACTTTTTAGAAAGTTTATTTAATTTTTTTGTTAAGAACGCATCCAACGTTTCACTAGCATTCATCTTTACGTACTGTACATTAATTTCCATAACTTTAGTTGTTAAGTTTCTCCAAATGTAATTTGAAATACTATAAAAAAATATGACTTATATCAATCTATATCAGTAAATGAGTACTGTAATTGGAGTGTGTTAAGTGAATTTGTAGTACATTTTTGATTGGGCAATCGAAAGTTATGTTTGGTGTAGAAAAGCTTTTAAACAAGGAACATTAAAAAGCACCAAAATTATCTAATATGTGGATTTTCATTTCAATTGAACTAAGATGACACGAAATACCTGCAATCTTTTAAAAACTCCCAAATTTTTGTTAAAAAGGGGCTAATTCGGTGGAGGTAGTATTTTGTGATGCTCGAAAGCCCCTATAATCGCTGAAAACTCAGTTTTTGGATAGTTCCTCTTTCTCCGCAAAAAGCCCCGTTATCGCAATGATGACGGGGCTTTACTTTTTTTGTTGGCAGGATCGCTGTCAGAATCCTCTGAATTAATTTATAATCTCACTTATAATACTTATACGCTCTAATAATTTATTTACAAACATCTCTTTTGTAACAAAAATAATCTTTGTCACTTCCCGTATTACAGCCGGTTGAACGCCGCTTTTCATTTAAATTGAACAGTGCAAATTATGTCAAATCTTGATGGTTGGTAAAAAAATTAACACATTATTAAACGGCATCGTTTAATAAAAATATATATTTACTTTCTAAACGCTAACGTTTAATAAAATGCCAAAAATAGTTGCAGAAAAAAAAGATTGGATACAATTGGGGTATCGGTTATTTGCAGAAAAAGGAGTTTCTGGTATCGTGGTTGAGAAGATGTCAAAGAAATTAAATTGTAACAAATCCAGTTTTTACTGGCATTTTAAAACCAAAAAAGAGTTCATAAATGAGATTGTGATCTATTGGGTGAATACTAAAACTAAAAATATAATCACACGCACTGATTCTGAAGAAAACACATCTCAAAAATTAAGAAAGTTAATTGATATCACATATAGCAAAATGCCTTATTCAGATTTTATTTTTTATTTAAAAAGATATGCAGTCAAAGATGAAAAAATTTCAAAAATCATTGACAAGGTAGATGCAGAAAGAATTGCCTACGTTGGTAATTTGTTAAAAAAAATGGGCTATTCAAGCAAAGATGCAAAAATAAAGGCATCGTTATTATATAAACATTTAATTGGGTTTTATGAATTGACCCGATATAAAGAATTAAGTGAGGATTATATGATTGAAGTTAAAAAGGAAATTAATCAGATTATTAGTTACTAAAATAGTATAAAACCATTTACTTAAAATACATACCTATGAACTACCTTAAAACTCTGTCCATTTTTATTTTTGTTACGCTAACCGGAGCTTGTACAGAAGCAAAGACTAAAGGAAAGACCGGCCTGGCACAACAAACTGAAGATAAAAAAACTATTGAGTCAGACTTCATTCAGAAGAAAATAACTGAAAATCTTTATGTTTTAAAATCGCCCGATTACAATACCAATGCTGGTGTGTTTATAGGCGCCAAGGAAATACTGTTAATCGACCCAATGACCGGCATGAACAATCACCAAAACTTATTAAATGCTATAAAAGGTATTTCGGCAAAACCCATAAAATATGTACTAAACACACATAGCCACCCAGATCATAATGGGGCAAATGCTTTTTTTGCAGATTTGGGCGCAATGGTTATTTCTCACGAAAACACCAAATATTCAAAAGGGAAATATGATGTCTTTTTTAAAGATACTTATACCATAGAAATGGGAAATGAAAGCATACAACTTTTCCATAGCATAGCACATACTTTTGATGACGTATTGGTTTATTTTAAAGAAAACAACACAGTTTTTATGGGAGATACATATATGACAAATTCTTTCCCACATTTTTATTACGGAGGTGGCAGCGAAGGTCATTTAAAAAATATTGATAAGGCGTTATCTATAGGAAATGCTGAAACCAACATAATTCCGGCACACGGGAAACTAGTTTCTAACAAACAAGAACTTACTGCACATAGAAAAAACACAGTTCAATGGATCAATCGTATTAAAAAACTACACAAAGAAGGCAAAACTATAACAGAAATTGCCAGTGATAACCAGATTAAAGAGTTGAGTTTGGTTTTCAACGATGGTAAAAATGTATCAGAACAATCCATACAGCGAACCATTAATAAAACCACTGCTGTAGATTTAGTTGAGAGCATTGGTGTTTCAGAAAACACATTAAAGAGTTACGAAGGGAAATATCAATTTGGTGATAAGCTGGTAGCTGAAATAGTATATCAAAATGAAAAGTTGATTTTCCGAAGTGAAGGGAGTTATATCTATGAAATTGTGCCGGTATCGGAAACCAAATTTCAGCTTAAAGGACAATTCCCCTATAAACATTTAACCTTTGAGAATAAAAATCAAAAAGTTGTTTTCTTTAATGGCAAAGAAAATTTGAATGCAAAAAGGATTTAATACATGTTGAGTAATGATACTAGTATCAATTTCATTGAGCTTAGTGCTTTTCGGTCTTGCGATCATTCATTTTAATTGGGCTTTTGGAGGGAAATTTGGTTTTTCTGAAGCATTGCCGACAAACAAAATTGGTCAAAAGGTTTTAAACCCGAAAAAAATACACAGTTTAATAGTGGCGATTTTGTTTAGCAGCTTCGCACTCTTTTATATTTTTAAATCGGATTTAATTAATGGTTCCCTTCCTGGTCGTATTGCAGCCTATAGTGGTTGGATTATTCCTGTAATTTTTCTCTTAAGAGCAATAGGTGACTTCAAGTATGTAGGCTTTTTTAAAAGTATAAAGCAATCAAAATTTGCAAAATGCGATACTATCTATTTCTCACCTTTGTGTTTGCTAATCGCCGTATTAGGAATAGTAATAAAATTAATGGACTAAAAGATGAATTTAAAAAAAATCCATTATTTATCTGGAATTACGATTTCAATTTTCGTAGGTCTTCATATTTTCAATCACTTATATAGTCTTTTGGGTGCAAATGCTCATATTGAATTAATGAATAGTTTAAGGGTTGTTTATAGAAATATAATAGCTGAAATTTTATTGCTTTTGGCTGTTGCAATTCAAATAGTTTCAGGAATAAAATTGTTTTTTAAAAAGCGTAAAACTGCTTCAGGCTTTTTTGATAAACTACAAATTTGGTCAGGTTTTTATTTAGCTTTCTTCTTCTTATTCCACATAAGTGCTATTTTTTTTGGTAGATTAATTTTAAACTTGGATACAAATTTCTATTTTGGCGTTGCTGGACTCAATAGCTTTCCATTAAACTTGTTTTTTATTCCCTATTACGGGCTTGCTATTATTTCTTTTTTCGGTCATATTTCGGCTGTACATTCAAAAAGAATGAAGCGAAATTTATTTGGAATCAGACCTGTTAAGCAGTCGTATCTAATTTTGAGCATCGGCATACTATTGACTTTGGGAATTTTGTACGGATTGACAAATGGATTCAAAGGAGTGGAGTTACCAAAAGAATATCAAATAATGGTTGGAACAGGCCATTGACGGTTTACCCACTAAATACAAGATGTCTATATAATGAAAGAAGTTGAACAAATGGGCCTTAAATAAATTGCAACTGCTTTAGATTTAACGGCCGCTAACGTAAAAAATACGCTTAGACAGGTCAAAAGAAGTGCTCAAAGAAAAACTTTATGAAGTAACAAAAGATAAGGATATCTTTGAGTTTGGTTTTAGCAAGTGTGACAACGTTACTGAAAAGGTAATAAAAAGCATTTGAAAGAATCAAAACAATGAATAAAGTAAAATATTTTCAATAAAGAACGATCTCCGCACTCGTCCCGTTTTTGAGCTAAAATTCAACTCTTTATTGTACAATAACCGCCAAGAAAAAATCTTTATGAATACAGATGATATACTTTTTAAATTAAACGAATTAAACAAGATAAGCCAGAAACTTGATACGCAAGAACCTGAGCGATTGGAGATGCTAAAAAATGTATCAGACTATTCTAACCAATTTATCGAAGGACTTGATACGGCTAAAGCTTTTACTGAAAAAAAAGCCTCTTCACTGGAAATTACCGGTCAAAAAACACCGCTACCCCATCTTCTTGACCTGTACCAAAAAGAAGTGGCTGAAACGGGTATAAACGCTGCTTCAGGAAAGCATCTTGGTTATATTCCCGGAGGCGGTGTCTTCACCGCTGCTCTTGCAGATTATATTGCAGCAGTTACCAACCCATATGCCAGCGTATATTATGCTTCACCAGGTGCGGCTACCATTGAAAATGAAGTGGTAAATTGGTTAAAGTCAGTATTTTCATTTCCAGATAGCTCAATTGGCTGTTTATCTTCTGGCGGTTCCATATCGACGCTTATTGCTTTTAATGCTGCAAGAGATAAGCATAAGGTTAAAAATGAATTCATTACAAAAAACGTTGTTTATTTAAGCGAACAGGTGCATCATTCAACCCAAAAAGCACTGCGAATTATTGGTTTGGAAGATGTAATTATCCGTTATGTTCCGTTAGATGCAAATCATAAAATTAAAACAGATTCTTTAGAAGAACTTATAGAAGAAGATGTTTCAGCAGGGCTTCAACCATTTTTAGTCGTGGCAACGGCTGGAACAACAGATACAGGAGCTGTAGACCCATTAAATGAAATTGCCGAAATAGCAAAAAAGTATACTATGTGGTTTCATGTGGATGCGGCTTACGGTGGATTTTTTATTATGACATCAAAAAAAGAACTTTTTGATGGAATTGAAGAAGCCGATTCTATTATTATTGATCCACACAAAGGACTATTTCTACCGTATGGTGTTGGTGCTGTATTGGTAAAAGATAGTGACGCTGTTTTGCATTCAAATTATTATTCGGCCAATTATATGCAAGATGGAGCGAATGAAGAAATGCTAAAGAGCCCTGCTAATATTTCGCCAGAGTTGACCAAACATTTTAGAGGACTTCGGGTATGGTTACCCTTACAAGTTCACGGAATAGAACCTTTTAAAGCATGTTTGGAAGAAAAATTATTATTAGTCAACTATTTTAGAAATAAACTAACTGAACTAGGTTTTTCTTTAGGACCAGAACCAGATTTATCCGTCAGCTATTTTTGGTATCCTTTCGAATTCGATACCGATAAAAAAAACCGGCAACTTATGCAAGAAATACATGCGGACGGTTCTGTTTTTTTAAGCTCTTCAATTATCAATGAACGCTTTGTAATAAGGATTGCAATTTTAGCGTTTAGAACAAAAAAAGAAACAGTTGATGAAGCAATAGAGATGATTAAATCCTGTCTAAAAAAAGTAATTCAAAATGACTGATTTTTATACCTTCTTATATTACAGAAAATAAAAAAAAATTTAATTCATTTTTTTAATTTTTCAGAAATCGTGCTTAGCATACCAAATATTAAAAAAGGGTTTAACTTTCATTAAAAGTCAAACCCTTGTTTTTTTTAACGCTATATTGATTATCTGCGTTGAAATTTCAATAATGTCTTGTAAAATTTTGTTCTTAAATCGGTAAATTCAATAATAAAAGATTGATACTTGTCTCTTTTCCCTTCGTGTTCTTTTGCTCGTAAAAGATCATAGGTTCTTGAACCAAATTCCAGCTCCTTTCGCAATTGCTGTTCATATTTACATAAAGACCCCATTAACAACGTATTCTTTCTGCGGAGTGATTTAATCATGCTAAATGCTTCTTGGTTTTTTACAAGTTGCTTTTCTATGATATGCAAATAGTTAAATTCGGTATTGATATGTTCAAGCGTATTTATCCATTGACTTAATTCAATCAAGTCTTTTTTAATAAACAACCTTCTTTGTTCGTCAATTTTATGAGTCACTTTGTACTCCTAGATTTTGCGCTTAGATATTATGAATTTGAGCTGATTAATGTAAAGTTTCCTTGTACTTTATCAAAAAATTCATCTTTCAATCGCCTATATTTATCTAAATGGTACAAATAGCTTTTCCGGTACGCTTCATGCTCCTTTATAAATGTCATATCGCAGTTCATGTCTTCACATTCAGCAATATCGACCCTAGAGTTACTATAATTAAGTAAAGCACTTAACAAGTTGCTGTTTTCAGTTTTCTTTTTCTGAAATCGCTGCAGTACACTTTTGTCCTCCAATTTTTCATTTATAGTACACATGTTCACTAGATTATTCACTTCTTTCTCAATATATTTCAAGTGGTTAACCCAGTTATCCAGTTCAATAGTGTTTATTTTATGAGTAACATCTACATCATTATCATGCTCGTATATTTCAGTATTCATCATTGAAGTATTTAAAGATTGTAATTGATATTGTTAAAAATTTTACTGTTTTAAAATAATCTTAAGCTCCCATAGCAGGAATAGAGCTTTCCCAATACCCCCAACTATGGAAAACTTAAGACCTCTCTAAGATGTAATTAGATAGATAGTTTTTTACTTACAGTATTAGTCTCTTGAGCAACTGCAACAATTTTTAATTGTTGTTGCCCTGTTGGGAAATCCCAAGTTACCGTGTCACCTTCCGAATAACCAAAAAGTGCTGATCCCATTGGAGTGAGAAATGAAATTTTATTTTGCTTCAAGTCTCTTTCTGTTGGGGTTACTACTTGCAAGGTGCGTTCCCAACCTTTTTCTGAAGCCACGGTAACCTTACTATTAAACCGAATGATCTCTTCAGGCATATCTTCTTCATCTACTATTTGTGCATTTTGCAATTCATCACTAAATTTTTGCAATGATTGCTGTGTCTCAAAATCTTTGGCATAGCCCGAGATATTGATGATACGCTTTAAATACACATACTCTTTTTTCTCTATAATAATACTTCCGTACTTCATTTCTCTTTCTTTTTAATTAGACAATTATGGAAAAATCCCTCGTTCTACATAGGCCTTTTCAATACGCTGTATCGCTAAGCAATAAGCAGCAGTACGCATATCCATAGATTCCCGTTCAGAATATTCATATACTTTACTGAAGGATTCCTTCATCTTTTTATCCAACTTAGCCATTACTTCGTCTAATTGCCACAACTCGCCGTTTCTGTTTTGCAACCATTCAAAATAGCTCGCTACAACACCTCCCGAATTACATAGAATATCCGGAATTATGGTTACTCCTTTTTCTAATAATACTTTTTCACCATCTACATTAGTTGGGCCATTAGCACCTTCGGCAATTAACCCTGCTTTAATATTTGGCGCATTTTCTTTAGTAATTTGATTTCCTAACGCCGCAGGGATACATATGTCACAGTCGGTACTAAAAAAATCTTTACTATCTATTTCTTTCGCTTCTGGGAAATTCCCTATACCGCCATTATTGGCTTTACTGTAATTAAAAAGATCTTCTACATGGATTCCTTTTGAGTTGTGAATACTTCCTGAAGCATCTTGCACCGCTACTAATTTAGCGCCTTCTTTTTCAAGAAAATGTGCAGCCCAATAGCCTACATTTCCAAAACCTTGAACAATAAACCGTTTTCCCTTAAGATCTTCATTGTTACGTTGTGCCCAGAATTTAATGTTTAAGAAGACACCATATCCCGTTGCACGGTCGCGTCCTTCCAATCCACCACTTCCGGCTGGTTTTCCAGTTACTACGTGTTGGTTTGCAGAGCGTTCTGCCGGTGGTCGCGTACTCATATATGTATCGGCCATCCACGCCATCGTTTGGCTATTGGTATTAATATCGGGTGCTGGAATATCATGTTCCGGTCCTATATTATCAGCCAATGCAAACGTGAACCTACGGGTAATACGTTCCAGCTCACTTTTCGAGTATTTTTTAGGATCTAATTGAATGCCCCCTTTACCACCTCCGTAAGGCAATCCTGCCAACGACGTTTTCCAGGTCATCCACATAGCCAATGCTCTTGCTGCGTCAATATCTACAGTAGGGTGATATCGTAAACCTCCTTTATAAGGACCTAATGCATTGTTATGCTGCACTCTGTATCCTGTAAATATTTCTACATCCCCATTATCCATTTTCACAGGAAAATGCACAACAATCTCGTTATTGGTAATACCCAATATTTTACGAATACTTGGATGCAATTCTATTTTATCTGCTGCACTATGGAACTGTTCCATTACATTTTCCATCATTCCACGTGCTTTTTGCTTTTTCGGTTTATTTACCTCTGATGTTGCTATCATTATTTTAGTTTTAACTTGTTTGTAAGACACACCCTAAATCGTTCTTATTTTTTCTGAAAAAGGATTTGTCTTAAAAAATTAGATTTCAGTTATTTTTTATTCTCTGAATAAATGAATTTGTTTTTAATGTGTTGCCAACTCGTATTCCATTTCAGGAACGGACGACTCTTGATTTTCATCTTCAAATAGCGCTTCGTCATATTCACTACATGACCAAACTTGACTTTTTTGTTCGGTTAATACGCACGTATTCTTATGCTCACAAGTGGGGCAAATATTAAATGAATTTGTTTTCATAATACATCTTTACAATTTGATGTATTAAAGACAATCTGTGTGCCATTATATGCCAATAAACACAAAATACAACCTAAACTATTGGCATACAGGGTAAAACATAAGATTTAGATGAAAAATTAAAATTAAAGAATGGTACAAAATTACCCAGTCTGGAAAATTTGTCCCGGTTGTAAAAATTACTCTGAAAGTTTCTGCCGGATGGTTTTACGATCAATACCCAAGATTTCAGCAGCTTTGGTTTTATTATTTTCAGTCGCGTTCAACACTTTTTGTATATATCGTTTTTCCATCTCTTTTAAAGGCAAGAGTTCTTCCTCTGGAAAATCGATATTAAATTTCAAAGAATCAGGCAAATGCTCAACTTCTATGGTTCCATCGCACATAATAACGGTTCGTTGTATAATATTTTCCAACTCCCGAATGTTTCCGGGCCAATTATAACGTTCTAAAACCGCTAGAGCTTCAGGGGTGATTTTTACAAAACGATCTTTGTATTCCACCCCGTATTTAAAAAGAAATTTGTCTACCAATAATGGAATATCTTTTTTACGTTCCCGAAGTGGGGCTACGTCAATTTCAACAACCGTGAGCCTATAAAACAAATCTTCCCTAAAGGTTTCTTTTTTAATCATTTCCTTTAGGTCACTATTCGTCGCAGCAATGATGCGAACATCTATTTTTTCGGCTTTCTGTGCTCCTACTTTAACTACTTCTTTTTCCTGTAATACCCGTAATAAACGAGATTGCACTGCGGTAGAAGCATTACCGATCTCATCGAGGAAAATAGTACCGCCATTGGCCGCTTGAAAAAACCCATCGCGGTTCTTTTCGGCTCCTGTAAAAGCTCCTTTTGTATAACCAAACAACTCGGACTCCAATAAGTTTTCAGGAATACCGCCACAATTTACGGCGATAAAAGGGGCTCTCGAAAATTTTCCTTTATAATGAATAGCGCGAGCCACGAGTTCTTTTCCGGTACCGCTCTCCCCTTTTATAAAAATAGTTGCTTTATTGTTTTTTACACGCTCGATAATCTGGATTACTTCGTTTATTCTTTCTGAAGTACCAATTATATCGCCATACGGTTCGCTGTCTTTGTTGGCTTGTTTGGTTACAGCTGTTTCATTGGTAGAAATTTTAGGGTTGTTGTTCGTATCGGCCTGTAACGTGCCATCGACCGCCGTTTTTAATTCATCTTTGGTAAAAGGTTTTGTAAGATATGCCACCACACCAGATTTAATTGCCGTAAGTGAATCTTGTACCGACGGATATCCCGTTACCACCAACTTGGGCAGGTTTGGATAATGTTCTGAAACAAATTTAATAAGTTCAAAACCATCTATTTCAGGCATTTTCAAATCCGTAATCAACAAATCGATTCGGGTATCGCGCAAAATGGTAACCGCTTCCTTTACCGATACAGCTCGGTAGGTGTGGAAATTCCAAGAACGTAAGTGGCGTTGCAATAGTTCTAATATATCGATATCGTCATCTACAATAAGTATGTTTTCATTGCGTAATTGCATAAACTATGATTTTGGCAGTCTAACAGTAAAGGTAGCACCTTTGTTTTTATTATTTTCAGCTTTTATAGTTCCTTTATGGCTCAACACAATACCGTGCACCACACTAAGGCCTAAGCCCGATCCATCTCCGGTAGGTTTTGTGCTAAAAAATGGCTGAAATATTTTTTCGAGGTCCGTTTCCGGCATTCCCGGCCCTCCATCAGAGATTTTAAGAATGTTTTCTTTTTCTGTCTGAAAGGCCTCGATGGTGACTAATCCATTTTTAGGGGAAAAGTAAATGGCATTTATTATTAAATTGAAGATAATTTGCGTGAGTTGTATTTTATCTGCTTTCAGCCACAATTCTTCTTCTTCGATCTTCACCACATATTTTACTTCTTCCTTGCGGAAGGTAGCGTCCAACAAGCTGATGGCATCCCTAATATTGGGGACAATATTTACTTTTTTCATTTCTTGGGGCATTTCGCAGGCAAAAAACATCAGTTTTTTTACCACTTCCCTTGAAAATATGGCATTATGAATGATTTTATCCAAATCGTTTGAAATATTCTTTTCGTTTTTAAATTCATCTTTCAACAATTCAGCAAAACCTAAAATATTGGCTAATGGCGTATTCAATTCATGGGCGATTCCTGCTGTTATTTCACCAATAATACTCAAACGGTCAGCACGCTCCATTTGCCTTTTTAAAGACGCTTCATTCTGTTTAATTTCAATACGCTCTAATAGGTTTTCTATCTTTAAAGCCACATTATCCAATAGTTGCTGTTCTTCTTTTAAGAAAGCACTTTTGTCAGCCGTTAAAGACACTGTTATTTTTCCGTCGGGTTTATTAAATACCTTAATGTCGCTACTAATCCCGATGTTTTCATTCACAACCCCTGTTTTAAAGGAACTCATAGAGGTTTTGATAGCTACTTCAGTACAATCAGGAAATTGAAATGCTTTTTTTAAACTATTTGCAATCGCTTTTAGGGTTTCATCTAACTCTTCAACATTCGCACTGACGATAATTGATGAAACTTCGTATAAGCATGTTAGTTCTTTTATACGTTCTTGGAGTGCTTCTTCTGTATGAGACATTCGTTATTGATTTAACAGAATTGTTATAAAAACCGGTGCAACACCTATAGTGACGCACCGATGTTATCTTATGGTAGATGAAATTTTATCTAAAATTCTTCTTCTCTTGGTAAATCGCCTTCTTGAGATGCGTTGCTTAAATCCCTATCCATTTCATAAAGGTTGTTGTTTCCTTCAATTTCAGTGGAAGCAAGATTATATTTATCGATAATACCATTAATAAGGGTTTCTTCTTCAATTTGTTCTTCTACAAACCATTGTCCAAAATTAAAGGTGGCCCAATCTTTTTCCTCGTGAGCAAGATTTACGATTTTATCTATTTCTTTTGAATTGTCAATTTCGTGCTGCAATATTTTTTGAAGACAATCGCCAATGTTCTTTGGATTTTTCGGCGCCGCATCGATCGCTTCAATCTTTGCTTCACCACCTCGATCGTTAATGTATTTTAATATCTTAAACATATGCTCCCGTTCTTCGTGCATATGACCGTATAGAAAGTTTGCAATACCCGCAAAACTGTTTACCTCAGCCCAAGAGGCGTATGAAAGGTAAACTTGCGCTTGATAAGCCTCGCGTGTCATTTGAGTGTTCAACATTTTTTCCATTTTGTTTGAAATCCGCTTCTTTCCCATAGTTTTTGTTTTAAATTAATATTTGATAATTTTTATTTTAGTGCCTGTACATTTTCAGACTGTTTTATGCTTAAAAAGTAAATGAATCAAGCTTATACAAACCGATAAAACTATTCCTAATACCGAAACCCCTGTCCAACCAAAATGTTCCCAGGCATATGCTCCTAATGTTGTTCCCAGCGCACCACCTGTAAAAAAACCGACCATATAAATAGTATTTACCCGGTTACGAGCTTCTGGATTTTTAGAGAAGATAATATTCTGGTTGGTAATATGCAAGGCTTGCAGCCCCAAATCGACGATAATGACACCAATTACCAAACCTATGATCGAATTGGCTGAAAAAAGAAAAATACCCCACGACAAAATCAAAAGCAAAGCGGAAAATAATATAATCTTGTTTTTACTTATCCTATCGCTCATTTTTCCTACAATAGTCGCTGCTAAAGCTCCAACAACCCCCAATAAACCAAAGGCTCCTGTAATGCCACTTCCGTAGCCAAAGGAATCTTCCATTAAAAAAACGAGGGTGGTCCAAAAAGCACTTAATCCGGCAAAAGCTAAGCCGCCACGTAAGGCAGCCAATCGTACTGAAGGTTCTGTTTTAAAATAAAAGCCGATAGATTTCAGTAAACTTAAATAGCTACCTTTGTAATTAGGGTTGATTTTTGGCAGTTTATAGTGTAACAAGAAAAACAAAAACACCATTATTATTGCCGCTGCATAATACATGGTTCGCCAGCCAAACTCCGCTCCTACCAATCCGCTAATTACCCGGCTGCCGAGAATACCAATAAGCAATCCGCTCATTACGATGCCTATGGCGCGACCGCGATCTTTATCATCGGCTAATTGTGCTGCCATCGGCACAAATAATTGTGGGATGGCAGATGAAAAACCAATAACGAAACTGCTAATGATCAACAAAAAAAGTGAATTTGAAAATCCTGCTGCGATTAATGCTAAAATCATCAGTAGAAAATCAAACTTTAGTATTTTTTTATTTGAAACCTTATCGCCTAAAGGAATGACAAATAACAATCCAAACGCATACCCCAATTGTGTAGAAAGTGCTACATTACTTACTGCCGATTCACTCACATTAAACGCAACCGACATTTGATGCAGTAACGGTTGATTATAATATAGGTTGGCCACTACTAAGCCTGCTGAAATACTCATTAAGTAAAGAACGGAATTAGTCAGTTTTGGCATATTGTGATAGGTTCTACGGGGTGTTTAAGCTTTTAAATTTCTTATTGATAGAATGAAACAAAGTTCACAATATTTATACGGTTATGCGTTTTTACATTCTCAAACTTTTCATAAAAAATACGTCTCTCGATTATTTTTCGGTTGTGTCTGATTTCTGTTTTTCTTCTTCTGTAGATTTGCGCTTTTCTTCTTTTTTCACAAATTTTTCGTGTTCAAATTCTGCTTGGTATCCCTTTTTACGTTTATAAACGCTTTGTATCCCTTCGGCTTTGCCATACACTGTAACCACATCATGCGGTAGGATTTTAAAATCTCCCGAAGGCGAACCAAAATACTCTTCATTTTCACGGTCTATGCCCAATATCATAATTCCTTCCTCAATCAGGTTGAGTTCTTTAAGGGTGTTATTGCAGATCCAGTCGTCTTCAGATACTTTTTTTTCACTAATTTTATAATCGTCTTTTAGGTGTAAAACAGCAGCGAAATCTGTGATTTCCAATTTGGTGTAACGCTTCAGCATCTTGTTGATTACTTTAGAAAGTCCTCTATCTACCCATTTGCTTTTTATTGCCCACCAGACCACAGCCATACCCACTATAACTATCAACAAACCATACAGTTTAGAAGCCAATGTATCGGGCAATACAAAGGTCAAAATCAAGGAAGACATCACGGTAACAATACCGGCATTTCCTACCAGCATCAAGGTGTAGATTATTTTTCGCCGTACGGGATGATTCATTATTTTTTCGGACTCCGCCGTACTAAAACCTGCTCCCGTGTAGGCCGATCGCGCTTGAAAACGGGCACTATCGGTGGACAACCCGGTATGGATCAACGCAATTGCCGCTATTTTTGTGATCAACGCAGATAATGAAACAACGAGAAAAAGAGTAATTGCTGCAATCATATTTAAGTTTTATTTTAAATATACTATGTTTTCTACAATTTTGCTATCACTTGGCTTAGATGATTGTAACAAAAAAAGAGCACTACTTAGTACTCTTTTTTTTTCTATTAAATCAACTTTAACTGATTGATAATCTCTTGCAGGGAATCTTTCGCATCGCCAAACAACAAGTTACAATTATCCATCCCGAATAGATCATTGGGTACGCCTGCATATCCTTTGCTCATTCCCCGTTTCATCACTACTGTTTGCTTACTTTGATATGCCTTTACAATAGGCATCCCGTAAATAGGACTATCGGGATTGTTTTCTGCTGCCGGGTTTACTACGTCGTTCGCCCCAATTATCAAGACCATATCATAATGACCCATATCGTCATTTACTTGGTCCATTTCTTTTAAATGTTCGTAATCTATATTTGCTTCAGCAAGTAACACATTCATATGACCGGGCATTCTTCCTGCAACAGGATGAATTATAAAATCTACTTGGGCATCCCTTTTTTCTAAAAGCTGTTGTAATTGCCCACAAAGATGTTGTCCTTGCGCCACGGCAAGACCATATCCAGGAATGATCGCGATTTTATTGGCAAAAGAAAGCTGCATAGCTGTTTCAGAAACGGTTGTTTCTTTTATATTTTGCTCTTCGGCATCTTCGGCTACTTTTCCTTTTTTGAATTTCCCCGCCAGTACTTTAAGCAACGATCGATTCATCGCTCTACACATTAATAGCGTTAATAGGATTCCTGCTGCACCTACAAAAATACCCCCAGCGATCATCGCTTTGTTGCCATAGACAAATCCTGCCAAGGCAGTAGCAATACCGGTTATTGAATTCAATAAGGAAATTACAACCGGCATATCAGCACCACCAATGGGCAATACGAACAACACGCCATAAACCAACGCAATAAACGCCATGATGTACGCTACTATTTCAAAAGGCAATGGTATTATTCCGATGAAATAAAGAACAGGTATTAAAATAAATGATAATAAAAGCGTTCTAGAGCCTAAAACAACCATAATATTTCGGTTGTCCTTTGTTTTTCCGGCAAGCTTTCGATAGGCGATAACACTTCCTGAGGCTGCTACGGCTCCCGTTATTAATCCTAAAAGCAGTAATATTTGCATGCCCAGAAATGAAGAACCAAGGCTCGCTTGCTTTGCTTCAACAATACCTAAGAGCATCGCACAACCACCGCCGGTTGCATTAAACAAGGATACCAATTGTGGCATGGCTGTCATTTCGACTTTGGAAGCCATGATTTTCCCACCTATGGTACCCAACAAGATAGCAACGGCTATTATAATAAGGTTAATGGAAGGGACGGTCTGTGTGGTGAGCATCCAAAAGGTACACAACACAGCAACTATCATTCCCGTAGCGGCAATTAAATTACCTATTTTTGCGTGTTTTGGGGAACTCATAAACTTCAATCCGCCCAAAAAAGAAACGGTGGCCAATAAATAGCCAACTTCAACTAATACATTCATTTGAAATTATTTTTTGGTGTTGAACATTTTTAACATTCTTCCTGTGACAAAAAAGCCACCCGAAATGTTCAAAGCACCGAGAAATACGGCGATTCCGCCTACGGTGAGAGTTATATAATTTGTTGGTGGGACTTGAAACATCATAATCACGGCACCTACCATAATTACACCACTAATGGCATTGGCCCCAGACATTAATGGGGTGTGGAGAATGGCCGGAACGTTTGCAATCACTTCGATACCGATGAAGATACAAAAGATTACAAAGTAGATAATATCAAGATTATTTTGGATAAATTCCATATTATGCGAGTTCAAATTTATTGGTTAATAAAGGGTTTGTTATAGTTCCATTGTCAATCACCTTGCTCTTTTCCAGTAAAACATCGTCTTCTTTGGTTGATTGAACTAAGTATTTTAAAAAGTTATAATAGTTTGTTGACAATAATTGTGAAGCAGATTGCGACACGTCCCTTGACAAGTGAGAATTACCAATAATGGTAACGTTATTATAAGTAATGGTTTCTCCCGCCTGAGTCATTTCGCAATTTCCGCCTTGCTCTGCAGCCATATCTATAATTACTGATCCCGATTGCATCGCTTCAATTGACCTTTTTTCGATCAACAATGGTGCTTTTTTTCCGGGTATGTTTGCGGTACAGATAACAATATTGGCATTGCGTATGCGCTCGTGGATTAATTCTTTTTGTTTCTTCAGGTATTCTTCAGATTGGGTAACGGCATATCCGCCTGCATCTTTCGCTTCTTCGGCGCCTTCCACTTCTACAAATTTGGCTCCAAGGCTCCTTACTTCTTCCCCAGCAGATTTTCGAACATCAAAAGCTTCCACTACAGCACCCAATCTTTTAGCTGTGGCAATAGCCTGTAATCCGGCGACGCCAGCTCCTAACACCAATACCTTGGCAGGATTAAGCGTACCGGCTGCTGTGGTAAACATTGGGAACGAACCGTTATAATGAGAAGTCGCTTTAAGCACGGCTTTATAACCTGCTATGGAAGCCATAGAAGACAACACATCCATAGACTGCGCCAAGGTGGTTCGAGGCAGTAAGTCTAAACTCTGTCTCTTATACACATCTCCGAGCCCACGAGACCTCTCTACATCTCGT
>CAJXPE010000030.1 GCA_913057965.1 uncultured Marixanthomonas sp.
CGGCAGCGTCAGATGTGTATAAGAGACAGTTTTTATATGATTTTCCTTCAGAAAAAAGCCGGGCGATCATTTTTCGGCTTTTCAGTTTTTCGTTTTTAGGAAATTTTTGGCTCATAGCGTAAAGATATAAAAAGACCTCACAAGTTATGTAAACTGTGAGGCCTGTTCTTTAAAAGAGGTTTCAGAAAAATTATTCTACTCCCCACGTATTGTTTTCCAAATTGATATCGGCCATAAAGTTTGAAGCATCAATTTTCATGCTTTTTACTTTTTTGCCGTCCGTGATTTCAAATTGGTAGGTAGGATACGCCCACGCCCAATCTGGTAATACACGATATTTCATATTTGGATATGGGTTTGGTTTTTCTGCACGCGCCATTTGCAACGGGATGTAGAAGTACTCTTCTGTTCCGTCTTCGTAGGTTACAAACAAATCGATAGGCATAGGCATTAAACCAATGCGCTCTAAGGTAATTGTAGTTGTATTATCAAGTGTTTCCACGCCTTTAATTCCGTAATCCACGGTGTTGGTGGTTTGGGCAAAATCGGTTAAGTACCAATCCAGTTCAAAACCGGAAACTTTTTCGGCTACGCGAATAAAATCGTTTGGCGTTGGGTGCTTAAAAGACCAATCGTCGTAATATTTTTTAAGTGTTTTAGCTAAATTCTCTTCACCAATTACATATCCCAATTGCGCTAAAAACACAGCACCTTTGCTGTATGCATTAATGCCATAAGAACGATTGGTAGCATACCGATCTGCGTGGGTTGTTAGCGGCTGCTCTTTTCCACTTGTGGCCATAAATCGATAGCCTCGGTATGAACCACTGAAAGGGTTTGGTTTCTGCTCGTCCATTACTTCATTCATAGCTGCTGCTGAAATATAACTGGTAAACCCTTCGTCCATCCATTCGTTTTTACTTTCGTTGGTAGCCAATAAAAACTGAAACCACGTATGAGCCATTTCATGTGCGGTAACACCTACTAAACTTCCAAACTTGCGTTCGCCGGTTATCAAAGTGCTCATAGCATATTCCATACCGCCATCGCCACCTTGGATTACAGAGTATTGCTTATAAGGATATGGTCCAATTTTTTCGTTGAAATACTTTAATAATTCAGCAGTTTTAGGTTGCAGATTCTTCCAGTTTTCTTGAATTTCAGGATTGTCCTTGTATAAAAAGTGAAGCGTTACTCCATTTTCACCTTCATACTTGTCATGGATATATTCGTCATCTGCTGCCCAAGTAAAGTCGTGTACTTTAGGAGCTTTAAAATGCCAAGTGTATTTGCCATTTACTGGCTTCATGTTTTTTAAGCCTTTTGGTCCGTAGCCGTGACCAACTTCTTCAGGATTTTGTACATACCCGGTTCCGCCAAGTGTGTAAGCGGCATCGATGGTTATTTTCACATCAAAATCACCCCATACACTGTGAAACTCACGTCCTATATACGGATCGGCATGCCAGCCTTGAAAATCGTATTCGGCCATTTTTGGGTACCATTGCGCCATAGATAGAGCAACACCCTCGGCATTGTTTCGGCCAGAACGACGAATTTGTACCGGAACTTGTGCGTCCCATTCCATGTTGAAGGTCGTGCTTTCTCCCGGTTGAATGGGTTTATTTAATTCAACTTCCAACACAGTACCAACCACTTCATAGTTTAAAGTCTGTCCGTCTTGTGTTAACAAGGTTGGTTTTATATAGCCTATTTCTGAAGGCGATAATTTTGAAATACGATCGCCCACACGGCTATCCGGATCTGCGATGGTTCGTGAACGCACGTCCATTTCACTTCCGGGTTGAAACGCGTTGAAATATAAATGGTAAAACACTCTATCCAAAACATCGGGCGAGTTGTTGGTGTAAACCAGTTCTTGTTTTCCTTTGTATTGATAGGTTTCAACATCCATATCGATTTCCATCTTGTAATCGACTTTTTGCTGCCAATATGATGTACTGTTTTGGGCTGCAACTGAAGCAACCATAAAAAAGATAAGTATGTTTCCGAAGATATATTTCATAAGCGTAGTGTTAGATTTATTAAATAAAGAAAAAAACCTTTAGACTTGTCTGTTCAAGCGAAGTCGAGAACTAGAAGGTTTCGACTGCGCTCAACCTGACATGATTTATTTTAAACGAGACCTTTTATCGGCCATAATCATAGCGTTGTACATGTTCACCATTTTACCAGAGGTTGAAATGTTTCCGAAGTTATCAGTATTCGAATCATCACCACCTAATACAACAGGACTTTTGGTCGTAAGGCCACTATCCATAATAATTTGTTTTACTTCTTTTGCTGAAAGGTTAGGATAGTACGAACGTAGTGTCGCTGCTACGCCAGCTACTTCTGGTGCAGCCATAGACGTTCCTTGTAAAAACTCGTAGGTGTTTAACGGCGTGGTTGACCAAATTTTTACGCCTGGCGCAAATACATCCACATTTGTTTTTCCGTAGTTGGAGAAAGTTGCAACCAATTCGCCACCATAGGTGTAATTTAAAGCACCAACAGTCAATACATTGTCTGCATATTCAGCACCGGTTTTGGTTTGATCGTTTGGATAAACTTCCGTTCCATCTAAATCCAAACCTTCGTTTCCGGCAGCATTTACGATCAATACATCTTTTGAAGCAGCATATTTAATGGCATCGCGTACCCACTCTGGGTGTGTACTGTAATATTTTCCGAAGCTAGTGTTCAATACTTTTGCACCATTATCCACCGCATAACGAATGGCAAGGGCAATATCTTTATCGTACTCATCACCATCTGGAACGGCACGAACCGTCATAATCTCAACGTTGTTCGCAACCCCGTCAACACCAATTTTATTATTACGCTCCCCAGCGATAATACCAGCAACGTGTGTACCGTGTTTTACGTGTTCTTTTTTGGCTTCTGGTCCATCTACTTGATTGTTTCCGTAGTTGGTGTCTGTAATGTCATCAGGGTTGTCACCCAATACACCACGGAAATCTTTTTCAAGGTTGAAATGCGTGTCCAATCTTCCGCCAAAGTACTCCACACCACTTTCCAATTGCTCTACTACTTTAGGAACCGAATCTTCATAACTCAACATTTGTGTAAGCATCCCGATTTGTTGTTGCTCGGTTGCTGTAGGATTGGAAATTCCTGCTAAATCTTTAGCCGTATAATCTTCTTTTCCTAATTTTTTAACCATTGCTTCGTGAGCTGGTTTTACTTGCGATATTATTTGCTCATACCGGGTTTTTTGAGCGACAGCATCTTGCTTTTCTTTTTCATACTCAGCTTTTGCCTTGTTATACATAGCAAACGACGGTCTATCTGCAGCACTAATAGAAGACTCTGACTTACCTTCAAACTTTGGTCCTAACTTACGCACGATACGGGCGTATTCCATATTTTCGCCCACAACATCGCCGAGAAAGTTCCAACCGTGGATATCATCTACATAACCGTTGTTGTCATCGTCAATTCCGTTTCCAGCGATTTCATCTTCGTTGGTCCAAAGCACGTTTTTTAAATCTTCGTGTTCAATATCAACACCACTATCTATTACTCCTACAATGACTGTTTCTCCTTTCTTTCTTTTTGAAAGAATTTCATTGTATGTTTTGTTAACACTCATCCCTGGGATAGTATCGGCAATAAGATCTGCCGCAGCCCAAGACTTGTATTGCTCATCGGTTAAGGGAGTCGTTTTTAAAGGTAAGGTATCAATGTTTTCAATTGGAGTTGATACAATTGGGGCCGTGCTACTTCCGCAACCAGCCAAAACCACTGCAGAAGCAGCAGCCATAAGGGATGTTTTTAAAATATTCATGTTCTGTAATTTAATTAAATAGTTCATTAAAAGTAAAAACCTGATCTAAGCGAACGCCTTTTTCAGTGTGTTTTACGGTAATTATTTGGTTATGAGCATCGTGCTCTAAAAAAAGATAGTAGTTGTTATCTGCTGCTTTATTAAGAAATTTTTCTTTCTCTGGCAGCGTCAATAATGGTCGAGTATCATAGCCCATCACATACGGTAATGGTAAATGACCGGCTGTTGGCAATAAATCTGCCATAAAAACCAGCTTTTTCCCTTTGTAATCTATATGTGGTATCATTTGTTTATCGGTATGACCATCTGCAAATAACATGCCGAAGTCCATTTCGTTTGCCTTTGCAAAATCTCCTGAAGGTTTATCCACAAAATGCAAGTGGCCGCTTTCTTCAATAGGAAGAATATTTTCCTTTAAAAATGAAGCTTTTTCACGTGCGTTGGGGTGTACGGCCCAATCCCAATGATCTTTGTTGCTCCAAAATTTAGCATTTTTAAAAACAGGTTCGTAGCCGCTTCGGTCTTTATTCCATTGTATGGCACCGCCGCAATGATCAAAATGAAGGTGTGTTAAAAAAACATCGGTAATATCATCACGGTGAAAACCGTATTGTTTTAATGATTTGTCGATACTGTGGTCGCCCCATTGATAGTAATACCCAAAGAATTTTTCACTTTGTTTATTACCCATTCCAGTATCGATGAGCGTTAAGCGATCTCCGTTTTCAATAAGCAGGCAACGGGCCGCCATATCGATCATATTGTTACTGTCTGCGGGGTTGGTTCGGTTCCAAAGGGATTTTGGTACTACTCCAAACATAGCACCGCCATCCAGTTTAAAATTTCCAGATTCAATGGGGTACAACTTCATATAATGAATTTTAAAGTGTGCAAAATACTAAAAGGTAAGGAGTCCCTTGGGTGCAGACTGAAATATTTGTACTATTTTTAACAAAAAGTTAGCTTTTAAGAAATTTCAAAAGCCCTTTATTTACAAAAAGGAAGTTTATGGTTGAACTGGCAGGGATTATTGTTTTAGGAATTTTAGCACAATGGGTTGCATGGAAATTTAAAATTCCAGCCATATTACCATTAATACTTATCGGTCTCTTTGTTGGCCCTATTTCAACATTACTTTCAGAAGATGGGCAACAATGGATACAACCTATCTACAATGGAGAAAAAGGACTTTTTCCGGGAGAAAACCTCTTTTACTTTGTTTCCTTGGCCATTGGGATCATTCTTTTTGAAGGTGGCCTTACCCTTCGGCGAGGCGAAATCACGAAAGTGGGCGGTGTTATCGGGAAACTGATCAGTTTGGGCTCAACCGTAACCTTTATAGGCGCTGGTGTAGCTGCTCATTATGTTTTCGGGCTCGATTGGCGTATGTCCTTTCTATTTTCTGCCTTAATCATCGTTACCGGCCCTACGGTAATCACACCGATTTTACGGAACATTCCACTAAAAAAGCACGTTTCCGCAGTATTAAAGTGGGAGGGTATTTTAATAGATCCTATTGGTGCCTTGGTAGCTGTTTTGGTCTTTGAATTTATAAGTGTAGAGGGTGATGCCGGCTATACCAAACAGGCTTTAATAGAGTTCGGTAAAATTATATTAATAGGTTTTTCCTTCGGAATTTCAGCAGGATACGCCCTTTATTTTTCCATTAAAAAGAAATTTATACCACATTACCTTTTAAATGTTGTTTCGCTTTCTATCGTACTCTTGATTTTTGTACTGAGCGATCAATTTGCACACGAATCCGGTTTATTGGCTGTGGTTGTGATGGGAATGTTTTTGGGTAATAGCGATTTGCCAAGCTTAAAGGAATTATTGTATTTCAAGGAATCGTTGAGTGTATTATTGATTTCAATCCTTTTTATACTCCTCGCCGCGAATATTAGTATTGAAGATTTATTATTGGTTTATAATTGGAAAACCGCTTTCTTATTAATCATTATAATTTTTGTGCTACGACCGCTTGCAGTCTTTTTAAGTACGGCCGGCTCCAGTTTAAAAACCAACGAAAAACTGTTTATCAGTTGGGTGGGGCCTCGTGGTATTGTTGCTGCTGGTATTGCCTCACTTTTTGGTACCAAACTGGTAAACGAAGGCGTCCCGGGTGCCGAATACATTACGCCTTTGGTATTTGCCGTGGTATTGATTACGGTATTATTAAATGCAGCTTCCGCTAGGTTATTTGCTTCGGCAGTTGGGGTTTTCTTAAAAACTTCGGAAGGAATAATGATTGTAGGAGCATCAAAAGTATCTAGGTTAATTGGTACTTATCTTCAAAAAAACAATCGTCACGTAGTCTTGGTCGATACCAACCGATTGAACATTGAAAAAGCAAAAGAATTGGGTCTTGAGGCTATTAACGGAAACATCTATTCCGACGACCTTACCGATAATATCGAGTTGAATGACGTAGGTTATCTTTTGGCCATGACAGGTAATGATGAAATTAACAAACAAGCTATTTCAAGATACGGAAATATTTTTGGAGAAAATGGCTCGTTCCGATTGATGAATTCGGAAGAACGGAAAGTAAAAAACACCCTTTCTTCAAAAGAACTTTTTTCTACCACCCACGATTATGTAAGGTTTACTGAAGTAGCGCGCGATTTCCCTTCCATACAAGAACTGCCCATTGAAACACAATCCAAATTTTTGAAATTATTGGGGTATATTGAAGAAGAGGAAAATGCGGTAGCTTTGTTTGTTAAAAACGATAAAAACCATATAGACCTAATTGAAAACCCACAGGAAATGGAAATAGGCGAAGGAAGTCAATTGGTCTATCTTGGTAAACCGATCGATTTTGAGGACGTGGTAAATGCCACCAAAGAAGAAGAGGATAAGATTCAAGACCAAAACTCATAATAAACTGGGTATGTTTTCGTTTTTAAATAAAGCTTCTTCACAATGAAAAAAGGACTATTCCTGAAACCACTTGCACTATTTTCAATTATACTTTTTTTATCGTGCGAAGACGATCCCGAAATTTCATGTGTAACCTGTAATTCTCCTGAAACCACTGCTTTTGAAGTATGTCGCGACCAAAATGGCAATGCTGTAGTAAACGGTGAAAACACCGATACAAATTATGATGTGTATGTTGCAGGCTTGGAAGAGTCTGGAGCTACTTGTGGGGGTGGATAATAATTAGATGTAAAGAACCACGACGTTAGAATTTTTAGCCCTAAGTCGTGTTCAAAATACTTCCAATGTTCTTGTTAGGTATGGAATCAATCTTCCTTTTAGAGTAGGCGGATTAGGTGTTATTAATCATTCAACTTCAACACAGCCATAAACGCTTCCTGTGGTATTTCAACATTACCAACGGCACGCATACGCTTTTTACCCTTTTTCTGCTTTTCCAGTAGTTTACGCTTACGCGAAATATCACCTCCGTAACATTTAGCGGTCACATCTTTTCGAAGTGCTTTTACCGTTTCCCTAGAAATAATTTTAGAGCCAATCGCTGCTTGTATCGGGATATCGAATTGTTGTCTTGGGATAAGTTCTTTCAACTTTTCACACATACGTTTACCAATATCATAAGCATTATCACGGTGCAAGAGTGCAGAAAGAGCATCCACGGTATTTCCGTTCAATAACACATCTACTTTTACCAAATGCGATTCGCGCATTCCAATAGGCGCATAATCAAACGATGCATACCCTTTTGAAACAGTCTTTAAACGATCGTAAAAATCAAATACTATTTCGGCCAAAGGCATATCGAACGAAAGCTCCACGCGCTCTGTGGTCAAATATGTTTGGTTTACAATTTCCCCGCGTTTTTCGATACAGAGTGACATAACAGACCCTACAAATTCCGATTTCGTGATAATCGTCGCTTTTATATAAGGTTCCTCTACCCGATTTAAACTAGAGGGCTCAGGAAGATCCGATGGGTTATTAACCATAACCAGCTCATCCGGATTTTTGTTTGTGTAGGCGTAATAGGATACGTTGGGAACGGTTGTTATAACCGTCATATCAAATTCACGTTCCAATCGCTCTTGGATAATCTCGAGGTGCAACATCCCCAAAAACCCACATCGGAATCCAAAACCAAGTGCTGCCGAGCTTTCCGGTTGAAAAACCAAGGAAGCATCGTTCAATTGCAGTTTTTCCATAGAGTTTCGAAGTTCTTCATACTCTTCGGTATCAACAGGGTAAATTCCTGCAAAAACCATGGGTTTTACATCTTCAAACCCTCCAATCATATTAGTGGTTGGGCTTTTAGCATCGGTAATGGTATCACCTACTTTTACTTCGCGGGCGTCTTTAATACCGGTAATCAAATAGCCAACATCCCCTGTTTTTATTACTTGTTTGGGTAGTTGTTTTAATTTTAGGGTCCCTACTTCATTGGCTTCATAATCTTTATCGGTAGCCATGAACTTTATATGCTGTCCTTTTTTTATTTCGCCGTTCAACACCCTAAAATAGGTTTCAACCCCACGAAACGGATTGTAAACCGAATCGAAAATCAAGGCTTGAAGCGATTCATCTGGGTTTCCTTTGGGTGCTGGAACACGCTTGATGATAGCTTCTAAAATTTCGTCAATCCCTAATCCGGTTTTGGCACTAGCAGGGATAATTTCTTCTGGGTCGCATCCTAAAAGATCCACAATATCATCGGTCACTTCTTCAGGATTTGCCGAAGGAAGATCTACTTTGTTTAATACAGGAATGATTTCCAAATCATTTTCCAGGGCTAGATACAGGTTTGAAATGGTCTGTGCCTGAATGCTTTGTGCGGCATCAACAACTAACAAAGCTCCTTCACAGGCAGCAATACTCCGGGAAACCTCGTAAGAGAAATCAACGTGGCCGGGAGTGTCGATTAAATTCAAGGTGTATTTTTCGCCTTCATACTCATAATCCATTTGTACGGCGTGGCTTTTAATGGTAATGCCCCGCTCTCGCTCCAAGTCCATACTGTCTAGCAATTGCTCTTGTTTTTCACGAGAGGTTACTGTAGCAGTAGAATCGAGCAAACGATCGGCCAAGGTGCTCTTACCGTGGTCAATATGAGCTATAATACAAAAATTGCGAATGTTCTTCATAGTGTTCTTCTTCCGTAGCAAATTAACTGCAAATATAGCTTAAATTGAAAGGAATGAAAGGGTTTGTGGTATTTCATCGAAAAAATTGTTTAGATTTTTTGTTTATTTTGATATTAATGACATATTTGTATTAGCAGCGTATTTAATTGAAGCATGCTTCATCTCCCCTAAATTCGCGATAAAAAAGAATAACAAACCAAACTCTAACCATGAAGAGACTGTCGCTCCTAGTCTTGCTGTTTTCTGTTACCTCACTTTTTGCGCAAGAATTTTCAATTTCCGGGGATGTTGTTGATGCCAAAAACAATCCACTTTCTTTTGTAAATGTGCTTGTTTTTGAAGAAGAAGCCTCTGAACCATTTAAGGGAACCACAACAAATAAAGATGGAAGTTATATTTTAAAAGATTTAAAATCTAGCACGTATCGTTTTACCTATAGCTATATGGGGTTTGAAACGAAAAGTAAAATCATTCATGTTTCTTCTGAAAAAAATATAGGAAGCATTACACTTAAAAAAAATATGGAGTCCCTTGATGAAACTGTGGTGACTGCCAAAAAGCCAACGATTGAAAAAACAGCCGGAAAACTGGTTTTTAATGTGGAAAATACCTCGCTTTCGGTAGGAAGTACGTTCGATTTATTGAAAAAAACACCTGGTGTAGTTGTAATTGGCGATAATATTCAAGTTAAATTTCAAAGTCCGGAAATATATATTAATGGCAAACGTGTGTACCTAAGTTCATCTGAAGTGGTTTCCTTACTTGAAAACACCGATGCCTCAAATATTAAATCGGTTGAGGTTATTACCAGCCCTTCGGCTAAGTACGATGGCGCCACGGGAACGGTATTGAACATTAATACATCCCGTGCGATTTCCATTGGGTATAAAGGATCTGTAAATGGTAATTACAAACAAGGAACCTACCCAAAATACCGATTGGGGACTTCACATTTTTATAAAAATGACTGGCTCAACTTTTATGGAAGCTATGGTTTTAACACCCGTAAAAACTTAAAGGAAGACGAAAACTTTACAAGGTTTTTTAATCCGGATGGTAGTACCAATTCCATTTGGAATTCCGATTTTAGAAAAATTACCCGTACCAACGCCCATCAAGCAAATTTAATTGCAGATTTTACCTTGGACGAAAAACAGACCGTTAGTTTGGCAACCACCTTTTCTACAAACCCAAACGAAACTTATGATAACACTGGTTTTACGGTAATACGAAACCCTCAAAAATCTATCGACAGCACATTTACTACGTTAAGTGATCGCCAATCGGATACTCACACGTTGTCAATTACCGGGGATTATAAAATTTTGCTTGATGCTGAAAATTCCAATATCACAGTTTCGGCTAATTATACCGATTATAATAACGAACGGTTACAAAATGTGGCTACTACTTATAATGATCCTACTGGAGATTTACTTCGTCAAAACAGTTTTTCAACCAATGCTGATCAGGGCACGAATATTTTTACGGGTCAAGCAGATGTAACCCACTCGTTTTGGAAAGGAAGTTTAGAGGCTGGTATAAAATACAGTAATATAGATAGTAACAGTAAGCTCTATTTTTTTGATACCGATATGGGCGGTATGCAGTTTAATGCACCTTTGTCTGACGATTTTAATTATCGTGAAAAGGTGTATGCCGAATATATAAATTTTGACCAAACGTTTGGCGATTTTAGCTTTGTGGCGGGTTTACGAGGTGAGTATACCGATGTGGAAGGCCGGTCAAGAACCTTGGGCGAAACCAATACCGACGATTATTTTAAACTGTTCCCAAGGGTTTCAGGACAATACAATTTTAATGAAAAACATAGCGCCGGCTTTGCATACACCAAAAGCATTTCAAGGCCTAACTATCAAAACCTGAATCCATTCCGCTATTTTATAAATGAAAACAATTTCAATGAAGGGAATCCACGCTTGGTGCCAGCTATTTCAGATAAAATTGCTTTTAATTATTCGTATAATAGTGTTTGGAGTTTTGAAGCGTATTATGAAACCATAGACAACTCATTAAGCCTTTTAACTTTTCAAGATAATGAAAACAGAAACCTGAGAAATAGTAACGCCAACCTATTGCGTGATTTTCAGTATAGCTTCGACATTCAATATACCCCACGAAATTTACCAAATTGGCTCTATTTTTATGTGATAACTTCTACGTATTATCTGGAAAACGAATTCTTGGCAGTAGAGAGTACACCGAGAACCTATAAAAATCATACGGCAGGATTCTATGGTTTTATATATTCCAATTTTACGCTTTCAAAAGACCGTTCTTGGACGGCAGACCTATCGTCACAATATTTGTCTAATTTTATTCAAGGTTCCACATCTTTTAAAAACGGCTACTTTTTAAATATTTCGTTCCGAAAATCATTTTGGAACAATCGTGCTAGCATTACAGCAGGTGTTGACGACATTTTCAATACAGCAACCAATTATAAGCAGATAAATAAGTATTATAACCAAGATAATTATTTTTCCGCTCAAGTAGAAAGCAGATTGTTTACTGTAGGTTTTAAATATAACTTCGGAAATGCGCGTTTACGAGACAATAATAGGTCAACATCTACGGATGAAAAAGAGCGCATCAATTAAAAGAAAATAGACTTCTATACTTCAAAATTGGTTCCTAGCGTATTTTCCGTAATTTTGCAGGTATAAATTATTAAAATTTCCGTGAAAAGCATGGCTTCATGTTGAGCGGAGTCGAAGTATGGCAAAAATAGGAAACATAGATGTAGGCGATTTTCCGCTGTTACTCGCACCGATGGAAGATGTAAGCGACCCACCTTTTCGTGCGCTTTGTAAAGAACAAGGAGCCGATGTAGTGTATACCGAGTTTATTTCCTCGGAAGGGTTAATTCGCGATGCTGCCAAAAGCACCATGAAACTTGACATTTATGAAAAAGAACGTCCCGTAGGCATTCAGATTTTTGGTGCCAACCTCGATTCTATGCTAAAAAGTGTGGAAATTGTGGAAGCTAGCGGCCCCGATATTATTGATATCAACTTTGGTTGCCCCGTAAAAAAGGTAGTAAGCAAAGGTGCTGGAGCCGGTATTTTAAAAGATATCGATTTAATGGTTTCACTTACGGAAGCCATGGTAAAACATACCAAACTGCCCGTAACCGTAAAAACCCGCTTGGGTTGGGACGAAAATAGTATTATGATTAAAGAGGTAGCTGAACGCTTACAAGATGTGGGGTGTAAAGCTATTTCTATCCACGGTCGTACGCGAGCCCAGATGTATAAGGGCAATGCCGATTGGGTTCCAATAGCCGAAGTTAAAAACAATCCACGAATGCACATTCCCGTTTTTGGAAACGGCGATGTAGATACCCCAGAACGAGCGATGGAGATGCGTGACAAATATGGACTTGATGGGGCGATGATTGGTCGTGCCAGTATTGGGTACCCTTGGTTTTTTAAAGAAGTAAAACACTATTTTAAAACAGGTAAACATGCATTACCACCCACGATGGAAGAACGCGTGGAAGCTGCTCGCCGCCATTTACAAATGGCCATCGATTGGAAAGGTGAAAAATTAGGTGTTTTTGAAACCCGTCGCCATTATACCAATTACTTTAAAGGCATTCCAGATTTTAAGCCGTACCGAATGAAAATGGTAACTAGCGACGATAGCGTAGATGTTTTTGCTGCCTTCGATGAGGTGTTACAAAAATTTGGTGATCACCAATTTGTTTAAGTAAGTAGTTTTTTCCTTACCCTACTAGATGCAATTTTTGAAGCGATCAGTCCTAAAACGGTAATCGTTACAAAAACAATCACCACATTAATAACCTTAAACTTTACAGGATACGGCAATGTTTGTGTGATATTGATAAGCTCAAATTGTAATTGTGCCCAGACCATTAAAACGCCTAATCCAATGCCCAATAAACCACCAAATGTGGTCATAAGTGTGCCTTGTAAAAAGAAAATTTTCCGGATGTCTTTTAAAGTAGCACCCATATTATAGAGTGTTTTGATGTCTTTTCGTTTATCGAGAACCATCATAATAATAGATCCAACAACATTAAAAAGAGCAATAATAAGCACTAAGGTAAAGATAAGGTATACCGCAATGTTTTCGGTATTCAACATTTTGTACAAAGCGTCATTTTGCTGAATTCGGTTTTTTATAAGCACTTCATCTGAAAAAATAGGTCGAATCTCTTTGCGAATAGCTTCTTCTGATACACCGGGTTTTAATTTCAATTCGATGGAGGAAACGGTAGTACTGTCCAATTTCAGTAAATCGCGAGCAAAATCAATATCACTAAATACATATTTGCTGTTTAGTTCTTCATTTACGTCATAAATCCCTGAAACTACAGCATTTCGTTTGGTAAACGCATTGGCCACATCGGTGGCTAAAATTTGACCAGTTCCAGGGCGCGGTACATAAATATCCAATAAATCGGTATAATCGTTTACGCCCAAAGAAAGCTTATGAGCAATGTTAAAACCAACAACCACTTCCTGTTGGCCAGGTGTAAACCAATTGCTTAAAAATAAAATGCTGTCGGTTGGATTAACAGCATTATAATTTTTGTCAACGCCTTTTATGTAGGCAATATGATTTCTTCCTTTATATTGAAGAAAAACGCGTTCCTCAATAACTTTTGAAAAATGTTCAATTTCTGGAAGTGCGTTTAATTTTTTTTCAGTGGCTTCAGAAAACGTGATGGTTTTTCCACTTTCGGGGAAAATTTTTAAATCACTGTCAAAAACATTGGTAAACTGAAGACTGAAATCCTTTAATCCTGAAAAGCCAGAAAGCACGATAAACAATGACATAGCACCGACTATCACTCCAACAGCTGCAATTCCGGTAATAATATTAATGGCGTTGTTGCTACTTTTTGAAAATAAATACCGCTTAGCGATGTAGAGCGGAAATCTCAATATTACGATTTTTTTCTTTTCGGTAATAAATCCGGGTTTTCGATAGGGTTCTCTTTTTCTTTTACTGCTTTTTCTATGTTTTGAATATATTCCATAGAATCATCATTGTAAAAAGAAAGATCGGGCATTTTCCGTAATTGGTGTTTGGTTAACTGTGCTATTTGGTGCTTAATTTTTGGAGTAAGTTGTTTTAACTCTTTAATAATAGCCTCTGCTTTATCCGAAGGAAAAACACTCACATACACCTTTGCAATGGAAAGATCTACCGTTACCGAAACTTTTGAAACGGTCAAAATCGTACTTAACTGCCCCGATTCGCGAAGCAATTCTTGTAAAACCTTAGCAAGGTCGTTTTGTAACACCCCTGCGATTTTCTTTTGTCTGTTACTTTCTGTCGTACTCATTTTGCAAAAATAGGACAATTAATGCTAACAACCGTTTATTTTAAGGAATCTGGGCTAAAGTGAAACTAAAAACATGATAAATTAGCGTTTTTTTGATTTATGGTATACGCTTTCTTCAGAAAGAAATATAAACCTACCCATAAAGATTTAGTAATTTTGAAAATAGAAAAATAATTACAGATGGATAAAATTGAACATATAGGTATTGCCGTAAAAAATATTACTGAAGCAAATAAAATTTATAAAAGTTTACTAGGGTATGAACATTACAAAACCGAAAATGTAGAACGGGAAGGGGTTACCACGTCTTTTTTTAGTTGTGGCGATAGTAAAATTGAATTGCTAGAAGCTACAAGACCAGATAGTCCCATTGCAAAATTTATTGAAAAAAAGGGAGAGGGAATCCATCACATCGCTTTTTCCGTAAGTAATATAAAGGATGAAATTAAACGTCTAAAAAAAGAAGGCTTCAGAATAATTAATGAAGAGCCAAAAAAAGGAGCTGATAATAAATTAGTGGCTTTTTTGCACCCAAAATCAACCAGTGGCGTTTTAATTGAGCTTTGCCAAGAAATAGAATGAACCATTTAAATTTGCAATAATTGCAAAAAATGTTTGCAGTCATTGTAAAGTGTTTTACATTTGCAGCTAGTCCGGTCCCATAGCTCAGCTGGTTAGAGCACCTGACTCATAATCAGGGGGTCCATGGTTCGAGCCCATGTGGGACCACTTTTTTGGCTTAAAAAGCTTAGTTCTTTTTTTAATGGTAATATTTTATAAAATTTAAAGCAATTTAAAGGTAAGAAGTTAGTTTATAAATGTTTGAAAACTTAACGATTACTTGATTTTTAATAAAAAAATAGTACTTTAGCCTCCAGATTATGCGTCCCCAGATCGTTTTCATACTCTCCACAGCACTAAGTTTATGCAGCACTGTATTAAGCTTTGGGCAATCTATGTCAGAAACCAAAGGACCGCCACCACCTAAAGGAGGAGGAACAAGAGGTCCACAGTTGCCAATAGACGATAATATTTATATTCTACTACTACTTGGTTTGTTATTAGGTATTTATTATATCGTTAAAAAATATCGATCTAGTGATAGCCCTGTGTAATTCGGGTTACGTACTTTCCTATTACATCAAATTCCAAATTAACCGTACTTCCAGTTTTTAAATCTTTAAAATTAGTGTGTTGAAAAGTGTAAGGGATAATAGCTACGCTAAATTCATTTTCTTTTGAATCCACAACAGTCAAACTAACGCCATTAATTGTAATTGACCCTTTTTCAATAGTAATATTTCCTTTTTCTTCTTCATACTTAAAAGTAAATAACCAGCTTCCTTTTTCTTCAGAAATTGATTTACAAACACCAACTTGATCTACATGACCTTGAACTATGTGGCCATCTAAACGATCACCTAATTTCATAGCGCGTTCTAAATTTACAGCGTCTTCTTTAACAAGATTTCCGAGATTGGTTTTTTGTAACGTTTCATCGATAGCCGTAACAATATAACTATTGGTTTTCACTTCAACCACAGTAAGACATACCCCGTTATGTGAAACACTTTGGTCTATTTTTAGTTCCGAAGCTAAATCACTTACTACTTCTATATGAAGGTTATTACCCTCTTTGGTGAGTGTTTTTATTTTCCCAACCTGTTCAATAATTCCTGTAAACATCCTTAAATTAATTACATTTGTAGTGCAAAAATAGAAATTAAAAACCGCATTCAAGGGTATGGCGAAGAAGGAAAAAATAATTGTAGGAATTTCAATAGGCGATCTTAACGGAATAGGCAGCGAAATTGTACTGAAGACATTTCAAGATTCTCGAATGTTGGAATTTTGTACTCCGGTAATTTTTGCATCAGTTAAATTAATGTCTTTTTTCAAAAAAGAATATAAATTAGACATTAATCTTCACGGAATCGATTCGCTTGATAAAATAGCGCATAAAAAAGTAAATGTATTGAATGTTTGGCAAGAACATGTAGACATTAATTTTGGAAAAGAGGATAAAAAAATAGGAGAGTATGCTATAAAATCTCTTACAGCAGCTGTTTCAGCATTAAAAGATAAAAAAGTGAATGTGTTGGTAACGGCACCTATAAATAAATCGAATATACAATCTGAAACTTTTAATTTCCCTGGGCATACAGATTACCTTGCTAAAGAATTGAAGGGTGATAGCTTAATGCTCATGATTTCTGAAACCTTACGAGTTGGTTTACTTACCGATCACGTGGCGGTGAAAGATGTAGTGAAAAACATTACTTCTGAAGTAATAGAAAAGAAAATTAATACCATTCATGATTCTTTAATAAAGGATTTTGGGATAAGAAAGCCTAAAATAGCTGTTTTGGGCATCAACCCACATAATGGTGATAATGGTGTAATTGGTAATGAAGATGATACGGTTTTAAAGCCCAGTTTAGAAATTCTTCGGAAAAATGACAAATTAGTATACGGCCCATACGCAGCCGATAGTTTTTTTGGCTCAGGAAATTATAAAAATTTCGATGCTATTATTGCTTCGTATCACGACCAAGGTTTGGTTCCTTTTAAAACGCTTGCTTTTGGAAAAGGGGTTAATTACACAGCTGGCCTTAATCGGGTGAGAACATCCCCAGACCACGGCACGGCGTACGATGTAGCTGGAAAAAATGAAGCAGATTTCGAGTCCTTTA
This sequence comes from uncultured Marixanthomonas sp., assembly GCA_913057965.1. Lineage (GTDB taxonomy): Bacteria > Bacteroidota > Bacteroidia > Flavobacteriales > Flavobacteriaceae > Marixanthomonas. Next base: position 16,924 of record CAJXPE010000030.1, read on the forward strand.
AAGAAGCAGTTTTTAGTGCGATTAGCATTTATAAAAAACGAAAACAGTACAAGAAAATATCAAAAAATCCATTAAAAACGAGTCCTAAAAGATCCTTTTCAAAAAAGAAACGATAAAATAATTTGCTATTCAAATAATTTTTTATCTTTGCACCCGCCTTACAAGTAAGGTGGAAATGAGAAATTGGTGTGATAATGAAGGAATTGAAAGAATTTACGATCCCTTTTATAGGGCTTAAAATAGGCGAGCACCGGTTTGAGTTTACAATTGAAAAACCGTTCTTTGAGCATTTTGAGTATAATGAATTTAATGATGCAGCTATACAATTGGATGTATTGTTGGTTAAAAAAGCAACACTGTTAGAGTTTACACTAACTTTTAAAGGTACCGTAAACGTAAATTGTGATGTTAGTAATGAACCATACAACCAAAAAATAGAAGATGATTATAGGTTTGTTGTAAAATTTGGTGAAGACCACAATGAGGAAGACGAAGATTTATTAGTCTTACCTCACGGAAGTTACGAAGTAAATATACAACAGTTTATATATGAATCTATCGTATTAGCGATGCCAACAAAAAAGATACACCCTGGTGTTGAAGATGGTACATTAAAAAGCGATATACTTGACAAACTTGAAGAGCTTCGGCCTAAAGGAAAAAACGAAAATCCAGACGAGAAAGAAATTGATCCTCGTTGGAACGAATTAAAAAAACTATTAACGGATAAATAATATAGAGCAATGGCACATCCTAAAAGAAAAATCTCGAAAACAAGAAGAGATAAAAGAAGAACACATTATAAAGCTACTGCCCCTCAAATAGCTACAGATCCTACAACAGGAGAGGCTCACCTATACCACAGAGCTCACTGGCACGAAGGTAAATTATACTATCGTGGACAAATTGTAATCGACGCTGTTGAAGAGGTTGAAGCATAAAACGTTCATACTATAAAACAAGTAGCTCTCACATACCAGTGGGAGTTTTTTGTTTTTAACATTGTAAACGTTAAAAACAACTTATTTTACCCCCCGCTTTGATGAATTTTTAGTAATTTTCACTCCCTTTAAAAGGTTTTGAAGCCTTTTTTGGTGAATTTAATTCAAATCTATGAACAAAATCACAGCAGCAGTTACCGCTGTCGGTGGCTATGTGCCGGACTACGTCCTTACCAACCAGATTCTTGAAACCATGGTTGAGACGAATGACGAATGGATAACATCCCGTACTGGAATTAAAGAACGTAGAATTTTAAAAGATAAAGACAAAGGAACTTCCTTTCTTGCTATTAAAGCAGCTGAGGATCTTCTTAAAAAAAGCAATACCGATCCCAAAGATATCGATATGGTGATTATGGCAACAGCCACACCCGATATGCCGGTAGCAGCAACAGGCGTTTACGTAGCCACCCAAATAGGTGCCGTAAACGCTTTTTCGTATGATTTGGTGGCTGCGTGTTCAAGCTTTTTATATGGGATGTCAACTGCCGCTCGGTATATTGAGTCAGGCCGCTATAAAAAAGTATTATTGATAGGGGCAGATAAAATGTCTTCTATTATCGATTATGAAGATCGAACGACCTGCATCATTTTTGGAGATGGAGCAGGTGCTATGCTTTTTGAGCCCAATGAAGAAGGCTACGGGCTTCAAGATGAAATTTTACGTAGTGATGGCATAGGAAGGCAAAGCTTGAAAATTGAAGCTGGTGGTTCCATTTTACCGGCTTCGGTCGAAACGGTTGCAAATAAAAAACATTATGTTTTTCAAGATGGAAAAACAGTTTTTAAATTTGCAGTTTCCAATATGGCTGATGTAAGTGAAAAAATAATGAACCGTAATAACCTTACCGGTGAAGATGTAAACTGGTTAGTGCCGCATCAAGCAAATAAGCGAATAATCGATGCCACTTCAAAGCGGATGAATCTTCCTTCAGAAAAAGTGATGATGAACATCCACAAATATGGAAACACGACATCGGCAACCTTACCGTTATGTATTTACGATTACGAAAAACAATTAAAAAAAGGAGATAATTTAGTATTTGCTTCCTTTGGAGGAGGCTTTACATGGGGTGCCATTTATTTGAAATGGGCCTACGATGCAAAATAAAAAACGAAAGATTAAACCAACTGTGATATGAAGTTAAAAGAAATTCAAAATTTAATCAAGTTTGTGGCAAAATCCGGAGCCAGTGAAGTAAAACTTGAAATGGACGATGTTAAAATTACCATTAAAACCGGAACAGAGGATGGTAAAGACAAAACGACGTATATTCAGCAAGTACCAACCATGGCGGCACAGCCACAACAAATGGCTCCTTCGGCCGCTCCACAACAAACGGAAGCTCCAGCTCCAACTGCCGAAAGTAAAGAAACAGCTGCCGATGACGATTCAAAATACATTACTGTAAAATCTCCAATAATTGGAACTTTTTACCGCAAGCCATCTCCAGACAAACCCGTTTTTATAGAAGTAGGAGATACCGTAAAAGAAGGAGATGTACTTTGTGTAATTGAAGCGATGAAACTTTTCAACGAAATTGAAAGTGAAGTTTCAGGAAAAATAGTAAAAGTATTGGTAGATGACGCTTCTCCAGTTGAGTTTGACCAACCACTTTTCTTAGTAGATCCTTCATAAATAACCTCTAAAATTTCGAATCGAAGTCTGAATTTTTTTAGAATTTAGGATTTGGAATTTGTTAATTTCAGAAAGTTATGTTTAAAAAGATATTGATTGCCAATAGGGGAGAGATAGCACTTCGTATTATCCGAACCTGCCGCGAAATGGGTATTAAAACCGTTGCGGTTTATAGTAAAGCAGATGAAGAGAGCTTACACGTACGCTTTGCAGATGAAGCTGTATGTATTGGTCCTGCGCCAAGTAGTGAAAGTTATTTGAAAATTTCAAATATCATTGCTGCAGCTGAAATTACCAATGCAGATGCCATTCACCCTGGATACGGATTTTTATCTGAAAACTCCAAGTTCTCCAAAATTTGTGAAGAGCATGAGTTTAAGTTTATAGGTGCTTCCCCTGATATGATTGACAGGATGGGGAACAAAGCAAGAGCCAAAGCTACGATGCGAGAAGCTGGTGTTCCTTGTGTTCCTGGAAGTGAAGGTGTAATTCCAGACTTTAAAGCTTGTAAAAAAATTGCCAAAGAAACCGGATATCCAGTGATGCTGAAAGCAAGTGCTGGTGGTGGTGGAAAAGGAATGCGTGCCGTTTGGAAAGAAGAAGACCTTCAAGGTGCTTGGGAGTCTGCGCGTCAAGAAAGTAAAGCTGCTTTTGGTAATGACGATATGTATATGGAAAAACTCATAGAAGAGCCACGCCATATCGAAATACAGATTGTTGGCGATAGCAATGGGAAAGCGTGTCATTTAAGTGAACGTGATTGCTCAGTGCAGCGTCGTCACCAAAAATTAACCGAAGAAACCCCAAGTCCGTTTATGACTAAAAAGTTACGGGACGATATGGGGAAAGCTGCGGTAAAAGCTGCTGAATTTATTAAATACGAAGGTGCCGGTACGGTAGAATTTTTGGTAGATAAACACCGTAACTTCTACTTTATGGAAATGAATACTCGTATTCAAGTAGAGCACCCCATTACCGAACAAGTAGTAGATTACGATTTGATTCGGGAGCAAATTTTAGTTGCGGCAGGTGTTTCTATTTCAGGTAAAAATTACATACCAAAATTACATGCCATTGAATGTAGAATCAATGCGGAAGACCCATACAATAACTTTAGACCTTCCCCAGGAAGAATAGAAGTATTGCACGCTCCGGGAGGGCATGGTGTAAGGCTTGACACACACGTGTATGCTGGTTACGTTATTCCACCAAACTACGATTCTATGATTGCCAAACTGATAACTACTGCTCAAACCAGAGAAGAAGCTATTAGTAAAATGAAACGTGCCTTGGACGAGTTTGTTATTGAAGGCGTAAAAACCACCATTCCATTTCATAGACAATTGATGGACGATCCGGCGTATGTAAGCGGAAACTACACCACAGCGTTTATGGACACTTTTGTAATGAACGAACCAGAAGAGGAAGAGTAAAATAAGTTGCAGTAGCCAGTATTCAGTTGGCAGAAAAACTGAAGAATATATTTAGCACCAATTTCAAAGAAATCACTTTTATTTTTTTGAATTGGTGCTTTTTTATTGAAATTTACTGAATGTGTACCCTGAGCGGAGCCGAAGGGTTAAATACTAATCTATATGAACTTATCCTATTGGGAATATAAAACCTGGCTTCAAAACATCGATTATGCCATTGTCGGCAGCGGATTGGTCGGTCTTAATTGTGCCTTGGCCCTTAAAAACAAGCATCCAAAAGCAAACATCACAGTGTTTGAAAAAGGAATGTTACCCAGTGGAGCTAGTACTAAAAATGCCGGTTTTGCCTGTTTTGGAAGCCTTTCTGAGATACTAGACGATCTTTCAACTCATTCTGAAGCAGAAGTTACCAAACTTGTAAAAGAACGCGTAGAAGGCTTGCAATTGCTTCGGAAAAATATTGGGGATGAACAACTTAAATTTAAACAATTCGGCGGATATGAATTATTTACGGAAGAAGATACCGAACTCTTTCAAGCGTGTCAATCCCAATTACAAAATATCAACGAATTATTGAAGCCAATTTTTAATGACGACGTGTTTTCAATTACGGAAAATACATTTCAGTTTAAAAAAATTCAGTCGCAGCTTATCTTCAACAAATTTGAAGGGCAAATAGATACCGGAAAAATGATGCACGCCTTGCTTCAGGAAGTATACAAAAAAGAAATTACCGTTTTAAATC
>CAJXPE010000031.1 GCA_913057965.1 uncultured Marixanthomonas sp.
CTACACGTAAGGAGTCGTCGGCAGCGTCAGATGTGTATAAGAGACAGGATCAAGGCATAACCGAAAAAGGATTAAAAACGGCCATTGAAGAACTACGAAAAGGTGATCGGGTAACATCTCAAAGTGCCGAAGACACCTACAACTCTTTAAACAAATATGCGCGAAACCTCAACCAGTTAGCCAAAGACGGGAAATTAGACCCCGTAATTGGTCGGGATGAGGAAATTAGACGAATCCTTCAAATCTTATCGCGCCGGACAAAAAATAACCCGATGTTAGTTGGGGAACCCGGTACTGGTAAAACCGCTATTGCCGAAGGATTAGCACACCGAATTGTAGATGGGGATGTTCCTGATAACTTAAAGAGTAAACAAATTTTCTCTTTAGATATGGGTGCCCTCATTGCAGGTGCTAAGTTTAAAGGAGAGTTTGAAGAACGCCTTAAAGCAGTTATTAAAGAAGTAACTACCAGCGATGGAGACATTGTTCTCTTTATCGACGAAATCCACACCCTAGTTGGTGCTGGCGGTGGACAAGGCGCCATGGATGCGGCTAACATTTTAAAACCAGCCCTAGCACGAGGCGAATTGCGGGCCATTGGAGCTACAACTTTAGATGAATATCAAAAGTATTTTGAAAAGGATAAAGCTTTGGAGCGCCGTTTTCAAAAAGTAGTTGTGGATGAGCCAGATACTGAAAGTGCCATTTCTATTCTTCGTGGTATAAAAGAAAAATACGAAACACACCATAAAGTGCGTATTAAAGATGAAGCGATTATTGCTGCGGTAGAACTTTCAGAACGGTATATCACCAATCGGTTTTTACCCGATAAGGCTATCGACTTAATGGATGAAGCTGCTTCTAAAATTCGGATGGAAATAAACTCTAAACCAGAAGAATTAGATGTTTTAGATCGAAAAGTCATGCAATTGGAAATTGAAATTGAAGCCATTAAGCGTGAAAAAGACGAAACAAAACTAAAAACACTACGAGCAGATTTAGCCAATTTAAAAGAAGAACGAAACGAACTAAATGCCAAATGGCAAAGTGAAAAAGAAGTAGTTGACAACGTTCAAAATCTTAAAAAAGAAATTGAAGATTTAAAACTGGAAGCCGAGCGTGCCGAGCGTGAGGGTGATTTCGGAAAAGTAGCTGAATTACGCTATGGAAAGATAAAAGACACCCAAGAAGCGCTAAACAAACTCGAAACTGAGTTAGCAGAAAACCAAAGTGCTAGTTCTTTGATAAAAGAAGAGGTCACGAACGAAGATATTGCGGAAGTTGTTGCAAAATGGACGGGCATCCCAGTGACTAAGATGCTACAAAGCGATCGTGAAAAATTGTTGAAATTAGAAGACCAATTACACAAACGAGTAGTGGGCCAAGAAGAAGCAATTGTAGCGGTAAGTGATGCTATAAGACGAAGCCGTGCCGGATTACAGGACGAGAAAAAACCAATTGGTTCCTTCTTATTTTTAGGCACAACCGGAGTAGGTAAAACCGAATTGGCCAAAGCATTGGCAGAGTATTTATTTGATAATGAAAACGCCATGACCCGTATCGATATGAGTGAATATCAAGAGCGCCACAGTGTGAGCCGTTTGGTAGGAGCCCCTCCAGGATATGTAGGATATGATGAAGGGGGTCAATTAACTGAAGCTGTACGTCGCAAACCGTATTCTGTTGTCCTACTTGATGAGATTGAAAAAGCACATCCAGATACGTTCAACATTTTGTTGCAAGTTTTAGATGAAGGAAGACTTACTGACAATAAAGGTAGGGTGGCAGATTTCAAAAACACGATTATTATCATGACGAGCAATATGGGAAGTCATATTATTCAAGAGAAATTTGAAAATGTAAAAGATCCGGACACCGCAATGGAAGGTGCTAAAGTTGAAGTATTAGGATTGTTAAAACAACAGGTTCGACCTGAGTTTTTAAACCGAATTGACGATATTATTATGTTTACGCCATTAACACGCGAGGATATAAAACAAATTGTCGGACTTCAGTTAAAAGGCGTTTCCAAGATGTTGGCAAAACAGAATATTACTATTGATGCTACGGAAGAAGCCATTGCCTACTTAGCCGAAAAGGGATTCGATCCACAATTTGGAGCAAGACCTGTTAAGCGAGTGATTCAACGAGAAGTTTTAAATGAGCTTTCCAAAGAAATTCTCTCTGGAAAAGTAACAACAGATAGCATTATCTTAATTGATAGTTTTGAAGACGGACTCGTTTTCCGAAATCAAACCGATTTAGTGGAAGATAATTGAACTAGGCTGGAGCTTGCCTAATTTTTGAGATGTTTCAAAAAAAAAGCTCCGTTTTATGATTGGTTAGTTAGTTGGAAGCACCCTAGTATTAAGTTACTAGGGTGCTTTTTCTTTATAGAACCATAATGTTTAATAAAGTAAAGAAGGTTCTATATAAAAAACGGTTCAGTAAGTTCTTTTAAAATTAGTTGAGATTTAGTGTGTCATTAAATTTTCAAGATTAGGTTGAAATATTTAAATATTAATAAACCACTCTTCAAACTTTTTACCAAAAAATGGCAACGGTTTCTTTTTTTCATTCATGGCATGGATCAATCCCATGATCCACATATAGATAAGCAACAGCGTTCCCAAAACACTCACAATCCATCCTAAAATAGGGATTAAACCAATGACTCCCAATGCAATCCCAGTGGCGGCCAATCCAATAGATTGGCGAATGTGGTACGCACCTAATTCGGTTTTTTTATCATTATTCATTACATATGCGATAATAAGGCCGATAATTGTTAAGTATGAAATCACTGCAATCGTTTTTCCATCGTCGGCATCCATCACTTTTTCAGTGTTTGTTGTTGTGTTTGTCTGTGTATTTTCCATAATTATAGTTAGTTTAAAATTTAAAAAATGATAACCGCCCTGTCTTTTTTACCTCACGAATTATAATTAGGCTCCTCTTCCCTCTTATAACCCTTTAAGTCCCTTACACCTTTTGAGAGACAAGGCGTGTTATCGTTTTTTCCATATTTATTCAGTATTTATTGTATTGATAATTTTCATTTTTAGGTTTTATTTGCAGGGAAGGCTTTGTGTCAATGAATTAATTTCTCCCGAACGTTTCGCCATAAACTCAGGAGAATGAAAATAGGTTATATAGTCTATCAATTCTGAAAAATATTCTTCTTTCTGATCATTCCACTCTTCTTCATTCAACTTAAAAGCAATTTTTAGAATCGTGTCCAAATCTAACTCACCAGAGTCTGGATCATTCATCCATCTTTCATGAAGTTCTTTTAATATAAAAGGGAACGTTCCTGCTATTTTAGAATAAGGATTACCAAATTCTTCCGATGTTTTTTGTAATACATAAAAAGCTTTACCAAGTTCTTCAGAATTATAGCCGCTCCTCATTAAATATGCGTACTTTTTTTTCAAAATTAATCGGCCATAATATTCTTTATCAGTGTTAAACTCGTCTGGACAATAAATTTGGGTACCTGCAGAGAGTACCAATAATGCTTGCATTCCCAGCAAGTTCTTTGTTAATTTACAGTTACCTGCTTTATCTACCTCTTGTTGGTTTGCAAGCAATTTAGAATGATGCGTTTTCATTAAAACAAGACATCTAATTTCCACTGGCAGATCGTCAAGTTCGTTTAGGTCTCCAAAAAATCTTTGCATCCCTTCTTCCAGTGCTTTTCTATCTAAATCTTCCTTTGCAGAACCAGTAGCGTCACCCCGTTCATTTTTGGCATCTTCAACAATGTCAAAAACATTTATTTGTGCATAAGATGTCATTGACAAACTAAAAAACAACAACCCGATTAATATGTATAGTGCTTTCATGATTTATTTGGTTTAAACAAGTTCTACATTCCACTATATTCGGCTTTATTTATTGTAAAAGGTTGTTCTTTTAACGCTGTACATATCATATGTATATTATCCCTTTTGCCTTTATTAGAAGTATATTCCATTTCCATCATCAAAGAGTTTTTACCAAATGGAATCGTAGCTGTGTTCATATTCTTTTGCATTTTTTCAAGGTTAGCGAACATACCCACAAAGCTTACGGGTGCCTCATCGGTAATATAAATTTTGCTGGTGCCTTCGTCTTGTTTTATTAGATAGCCTTTACAGTTATAGCCTAAAATGGTCTTGCTTGGTAGCGGTGTAATGTTGGCTGTATTTGCAGTGTTGTTTTCTCCTTTTTGTGTCTTTTCTATCATCTCCTGCATTTTTTCTTCTAAAGGAATTCGCATTTTCATCGCCATTTTTTGACCATTATTATCCATAAAAGTTACCATTGCTTGATTTTCCAAATCGTACACGATCACACTATTGGTTTTTTGGTTTGGTATGGCATTTCCAAAATAACTGGCGTTTGGTTTTATAAAGTATTGCAAGGTCATGTCGTCATTTTTACGAGAAGTCATTTTCATATCCATTACATACTCAAATTGGTATGTATCAGGGATACCCTCCAAGCCACCACCAAAAAGGGAAATGGCTCTTTTCTCTGCTTTCTCTTTTTGTTCCTCGGTGAGTTCCTTAGATTCCGATTCTGATTTTTTATCATTCTCATCATCACCATTTATAACAACATCGATGGTTTTATCGGTTTTTTTGGACACTTCCCGATCTGTTTTATTAAGAACTGTTCGTTCCACGGCATTTTCGGCACGTTTTTTTAGTTTTTTAAAGAATTGTGCATTGCTAGTATTACAAATTGCTATTGTAAAAAATACAGCGAGGAGGGTTTTAATACATTTCATAATTTAAATTTTTAAGGGTTACTTTATTTTGATTATTTAAAACTACTAGCTACTTTGTTTTTTTGACTATTATGTATCTAACAAAGGCTTGTACTTATGTAATGCACATATAAAAAATGTTTAACTGTGATTTAAAAAAGTTGGTAAAAAAACATTCGTTATAGTAGAGTTACATTTTCTGTTGTAAACTTATACAAGCTGTTCATGAGTTTTGGTAGGTAAAGACTTGAAACCATAAGGGGTTTTTCACCCTTTTTTATGTAGGAAAAGTAGGCAGTTTAAGAAATAGCCGTGCTGAGAATTAAATTAACCACAAAAAAAGTCCGCCTACATTTCTGTAAGCGGACTTTCAAATTTTATAGATTTAACCCTGTTTTTACCAGTTGTCAATCTCTTTTTTAATGTCTTCTTTTGCTTTGCCAGTTTTTTCTTGAATTTTACCGACCATCTCGTCGTACTTTCCTTCAGAGTACGCTTCTTCATCACTCATTTCAACGCCATACTTTTGTTTAACGTTTCCTTTGATTTGGTTCCATTTTCCTTTTAATTGATCTGAATTCATAATAATTTGTTTTTTCGTTTATACTATAAAGATACATTTCAGATAAACGACTTTTACATAACGTATTTATAAAGTTTACAGAGACATCGTTATTTTATTGCCAAAGTTTCTTAAAAAGTGTTATTTTAATCAAACAGACTTGAATATTGAAACGTGAAACGAGGAGTTTTAGGTTTAAAAGAAATTATTCAGAAAAAAATTAAACACATGAGAAAGCTATTTTTACTTTGTATCATTCCTACCGTATTGTTCTCCTGCGTTGATATGAAGCAGCCTAAACCAAATACCGATATACCTGAAATAACAACCTATTATTTAATCCGTCACGCTGAAAAAGATCGAAGTAATCCAGATAATAAAAATCCAGATTTAAATGAAAAAGGGATTGCTCGTGCCGCTTTGTGGTCCAACGTATTTCAAAAAATAAAATTTGATGAAATTTATTCAACTGAATTGAATCGTACGCAACAGACCGTTTCGGCTATATCGCTACAAAGCGATGTAAAGCTAACACCCTACGCTGCAGACAATCTTTATAGTGAAGATTTTAAAATGCGAACCCAAGGAAAAACGGTTTTAGTAGCTGGGCATAGTAATACCACTCCTCAGTTTGTAAATAAAATTATTGGGGAGGATCGCTATCCTAATATGGACGATAATGATAATGGCACGTTATACATAGTAACGGTGGTTGGCAACAAAACAAAAGTGCAGGTACTAACTATTAATTAAGCAGTTTTACCTCAATATTTTCAGTTTCAATTTTGGAAAGTAACGGTAATTTATCCTGTTCAAAAAGATCATCAAGTTCTGATAATGGTGTAGTTAAGTCTTCAGTTTTATAATTATTGTAATCTACAAACCGAATGCCCTTCACAACACGGGAGTTATAGGCTTCGCGAAACCGGATACCGCCGCCATTAACTTCGTAGCTATATGCTAAATAATCTACTGTAAATTCTTTTTGATGGATCCAGTACATAAACTCATCATCGTGGTCCGTCCCACCGCCTTCTTTAGCAAAAGTTACTTTTACTTCGTAATACGGTTGGTTTTTAATGGTATCCTTCCCTATAAGTTCTTTTTGAACTGCTGGTGCATTTAATCCATATGGCAGTTGTGCAAAATAAAGAACTGAATTTACACTATTACTTAGTTTGAGTGCCGTTGTATCTGCCAATTCCAATTCTATATCGTTTACAGAACGAATAAACCCTTGATTGGTTAATTCATCTCTAATAATACCAATAGAGTCGTTTGTTATTCGTTCTAACAAAAATGCGCCTTCTAAACGTTTGCTTTTATAGGTTTTATCTCTAAAGGTAAATGAAACTTCTGCGTGATCACAATTTCCGTTGCAAGCTTTTTCAATCGCTTTATCAACAATAGATTGTGCTGTTATGTTTCCTTCAGAATTAGTTGCATCTTTTGTTTCAGTTTTTGAATCGTTACAAGACGCTATTGTGATGAGTAGTAAAAAAAAGGCTAAATTTTTCATCGGTATATTTTATATATCAAAAGTACGCAATCGTATTTAAAAACTTATGATACTTTTAAAAGGTTGATACTTTTAAACTTCTTATTTTTGTTTTCTATGGCACTTCAAAAAAATGTAAGTATAAAAAACCGAAAAGCTCGGTTTGAATATGAAATTTTAGACACCTACGTTGCAGGAATTGTTTTGGCAGGTTCCGAAATTAAAGCAATACGGGAAGGGAAAGCTTCTATTGCAGAAAGTTTTTGCGAATTTCAGAACAACGAATTGTTTGTTATTAATATGACGGTTCAGGAATACTCACATGCAACCAACTTTAATCACAATCCTCAAAGTGAACGCAAGTTACTTTTAAACCGAAACGAGCTAAAAAAGTTAGAAAAAGAAGTGAAAAATACGGGATTGACCATCATTCCGCTAAAATTATTCACTAACGATCGTGGTTTGGCAAAATTACATATAGCATTATGTAAGGGTAAAAAACAATACGACAAACGAGAAGCCATTAAAAAACGTGAAACGAAGCGAGATTTAAGCCGAATTAAAAAGGCGTTTAATAATTAGATTTAAGACTGCTTCGCTTTTAGATGTGAGATTCTAGCTGTTAGACTTGAAAAAAGGTAAACAAAACCAATACCTTATAATTTAATTTCAAAGTCAGTCCAAAACCGTAACAAACTACATTCTTTCTCGTCTTACAAGAAAACCATCTGTTTATGACAAGAATTGTACTCGCCATTGCCCTACTTTCAACAATCCTATCGCAAGCTCAAATAGTCGGGAAAGTAACAGACACAAACGATAATCCGCTTCCTTTTGTAAACATATATGTAAAAGATTCTTATAAAGGAACCACCACAAACGATTCTGGCAATTATCGGTTGGATGTTTCAGAAGAAAATGAATACCAAATTATTTTTCAGTTTTTAGGGTACAAAACCCTTACTAAAACAATTACTGCTTCCTCATTTCCATACGTTTTAAATGTAACATTAAAAGAAGAATCTGTTAGTCTTGATGAAGTAGTTGTATCTAATAACGAAGATCCTGCATACCGAATTATCCGTGAAACCATTGCAAACCGTAAAATAAACCTTGAAAAAATTGAGGAGTATACTGCCGATTTTTATTCCCGTGGCATTTGGCGCGTTGAAGATCTGCCTGAAAAAGTTCTCGGACAAGAAATAGGCGATTTTGATGGAGCACTCGATTCTACCCGTACTGGAATTATTTACCTTTCGGAAACAATTAGTGAAATTGCTTTTCAAAAACCCGATGATTTTAAGGAAAAAATAATTGCTAGTAAAGTAAGTGGAAATGACAATGGGTTTAGTTTTAACAGCGCGCAAGATGCTAATTTTTCGTTTTATGAAAACACGATTGATATTAATGCCTCCATTGTTTCCCCTATTGCAGATAATGCCTTAAATTATTATACCTATAAACTTGACGGAGTTTTTTACGAAGACAGCAAACTCATTAATAAAATAAAAGTCACCCCCAAACGCCCCAAAGACCGAGTTTGGGAAGGTTTTATTTATATTGTGGAAGATGATTGGCAACTGTACGGAACCGAACTCAACACCAATGGTTCGGCTATTCAAGTACCAATGGTTACCAAGTTACTGTTTAAGCAAAACTTCAAGTTTGATTCTAAAACCGACAGTTGGGTAAAACGTTCGCAAACCATCGATTTTGGTTTTAAATTTTTAGGTTTTCAAGGCGATGGACAGTTTATTGCCGTGTATAGCAATTACGATTTTCAACCTCAATTTTCTGAAAAATCATTCACCAACGAAGTGCTGTCTTTTGCCGAAGAAGCCAATAAAAAAGATAGCCTTTTCTGGAAAGGAACACGCCCGGTACCGTTAACCGATGAAGAATTGAAAGATTATATTAAGAAAGACAGTATACAAGAACTTCGGAAATCGAAAAAATATTTAGACTCGGTAGATGCGGTTTCAAATAAAGTAAAGCCATTGGATATAATTACCGGCTATTCCTATAAAAACAGTTATGATAAATGGAGCGTAAGCTACGATGGAATTTTCCCAGGTATTAATTTTAATACGGTACAAGGATGGAATGCCAGTGCCGGACTTCGATATTTTAAGTGGTATGATGAAAACCGGACGGAATGGCTTTCCATTTTCGGAGATGCAAATTATGGGATTTCAGAAGATAGACTGCGTTTTACAGGCGGAATTACCAAAAACTTTAATCGCACCAATAGACTGCGGCTATCTCTTTTCGGCGGAAGTAAAGTGCAGCAGTTTAATGCTAGCGAACCTATTTCGCCTATTGTTAACACGGTTTCGTCCCTCTTTTTTGAACGAAATTATATGAAGGTGTACGAATTAAACTATGCGCAAGCGGCATATAGTCAGGAGCTTTTTAATGGCTTACGATTGTTTACTAGTTTTGGGTATGAGCAGCGAAACCCGCTTTTTAACACCACCGATTATGTAACCATCCCCAATGATGATGTTTCATATACTTCTAACAACCCGTTAAATGCAAGTGATTTTGAAACTGCGGCAATTGATGAACACGATATTTTTAAAACGAGTATTTCAGCAGACATCACCTTTGGTCAAAAATATATGACGTATCCTGATGGGAAATACAACTTAGGAAACGATAAATACCCAGCGTTAACCGTTACGTTTGAAAACGGTTTGGGCGCTTCTAATAGTGACTATAACTTCAGTCAGTTGCGCGCAAGTTTATATCAATCCATTAATACCGGAAACAAAGGTGAATTTACATATCGTTTAAAAGGGGGTACATTTTTTAATGCAGACGGTATTAGCTTTGTAGATTATCAACATTTCAACGGAAACCAAACACGAATTGGCACTTCTTCAAACTATACAAACGTATTTAACTTGCTCCCGTATTATCAATTAAGTACAAACAAAAGTTATTTTGAAGGGCATTTAGAACACGATTTTAAAGGATGGATTTTAGGTAAAATTCCGGGTATTAATCAACTGAACTTTAATTTAGTGGCTGGAGCACATTTGTTGAGTATAGAAAAGAACAAGCCGTACAGCGAATTTTCAGTAGGTATTGATAATTTAGGTATTGGGAACTTCCGCTTTTTACGCTTAGACTATGTTCGTTCGTATTATAACGGCAGAAGCGATGGTGCCTTTGTTTTTGGATTGAAGTTTTTAGGATTTTTAGATTAATTTTTGTCCTCTAACAATGGCACAAACCTGAATTCACCATATTCATTTTTTTCAAATTCTTTTTCCGAAGTTCGCGTAAACACTGTCATAATTTGGACGTTTTCACCAACCGGAATTACAAGCTTCCCTCCTATTTTTAATTGCGCCAATAATGGATTGGGTACAAAAGGAGCCCCTGCAGTAACCACAATACCATCGTACGGAGCTTCTTCTGGCAAGCCTTTGTAGCCATCGCCGAAGATTAACCGCTTAGGTCGGTATCCCAACTTTGGTAAAAACCGTTTTGTTTTTTTGAAAAGTTCGTTTTGGCGTTCAATAGAAAACACAGCAATTCCCATTTCTAATAAAACAGCAGTTTGATAGCCACTACCCGTTCCTATTTCTAGCACCTTATCTCCTTTAGCTACTTCTAACAATTCGGTTTGTCTTGCTACCGTATACGGTTGCGAAATAGTTTGATCGGCAGCAATAGGAAAAGCCTTATCCACATACGCATGCTCAATAAAACTGGAGTCCATAAACAAATGCCGAGGGATGGAATTTACAGCTTCTAAAACATTTTTATTTTCTATTCCTTTGGCTTTTAAGGTTTCAATCAAACGTTTTCGCATTCCTTTATGGGTATAGGTATCTTTCACAGCAGTTAACTTTTAAGCTACAAAATAAATAAACTTTTTAGTTAGCAAGGGGCAAAACACAAGATAAATCAACTTAATTTTAATAATAAATACCCCATTATTTTCCTTCGGAAAAAAGCAGCACAGAGTCAATTGTTTATGGAACTGTAAAAATGTAGCTAGCTTCGTAATTTACCTTGAAAACCGTTACCTTTGCGAAAAACAAAAGCCGATGCTAAAAGCCGGAGTGTTAGGTGCCGGGCACCTTGGGAAAATTCATTTAAAATTATTGGAACAATCTACTAAGTATGAATTGGTAGGTTTTTACGATAAAGACAAAGAAGCTTCTGAAAAAGTAGCTGCTGAATTTGGCTATAAAAGCTTTCCTACCATGGAAGCGCTAATTGAAGCCTGCGATATGGTCGATGTGGTTACACCTACCTTGTATCATTTTGATGCCGCAAAACATGTAATTGAAGCAGGTAAACATTTGTTTATCGAAAAACCAATTACCCACACGGTTCCAGAAGCAGAAGCATTGTTGGAGTTAGCAAAAATTCATAACGTTAAAGGGCAAGTAGGGCAAGTAGAACGCTTTAACCCTGCGTTCATGGCGGTAAACCATAAGATTAAAAACCCGATGTTTATCGAGTCGCACCGTTTGGCAGAATTCAATCCACGTGGGACCGATGTATCCGTAGTACTCGATTTAATGATCCACGATATCGATGCTATTTTAAGTGTGGTACAATCTAAAGTCAAAGAAATTCACGCTAGTGGCGTTTCGGTTATTAGTGAAACACCCGATATCGCCAATGCCCGTATTGAGTTTGAGAACGGCTGTGTAGCCAATCTTACGGCAAGTAGAATTTCAATGAAAAAAATGCGGAAAGCACGGTTTTTTCAGCGGGATGCATACATTTCTGTAGATTTCTTGGAAAAGAAATGTGAAGTGGTAAAAATGAAGGACGCGCCTAAAACACCCGATGATTTTGCGATGATCCTTACCAATGCAGAAGGCATTAAAAAACAAATTTACTTTGACAATCCGAAAGTAGACAACAATAACGCCATTTTAGATGAGCTAGAAACTTTTGCCGATTCAATAAACAACAACACAACACCGGTTGTTAGTTTAGAGCAAGGCACCGAAGCATTGCGAGTGGCGATGCAAATAATTTCGAATTTTAATACTTCGGTACAATTTTAATAACTTCAACTTTGTTGAAACAATTAAAATCAATCAGTAGTCTAAAATTTTAAATTAAAGAGTAAAACCAAACAATAAAATATTTCAGAAGAAAAACAACAACTATGAAAAGTATAGCAGTAATTGGAGCAGGAACGATGGGAAATGGAATTGCCCATACGTTTGCTCAAAGCGATTATAACGTACAATTAATTGACATCTCGCAAGATTCTTTAGATAAAGGAATGGCTACGATCACCAAAAACTTGGATAGAATGGTCGCTAAAGAAAAAATTAGTGAAGAAGACAAAAAGCGTACACTTGCTAATATTACTACGTTTACAAATCTTGTAGATGGTGTAAAATCTGCTAACCTAGTGGTTGAAGCAGCCACTGAAAATTTAGATTTAAAGCTGAAGATTTTCAAAGACCTTGACAAATTCTGCTCTAATGAAACTATTTTAGCGAGTAACACCTCCTCTATTTCGATTACTGAAATCGCTGCCGTAACCTCACGTCCCGAAATGGTAATTGGGATGCACTTTATGAATCCTGTACCAATTATGAAATTGGTTGAGCTAATTAAGGGGTACAGTACCAGTACTGAAACCTATAACACGGTTGAAGAGCTTTCTAAAAAATTAAACAAAGTACCAGTAGAAGTGAATGACTATCCAGGTTTTGTTGCCAACCGTATTTTAATGCCCATGATTAACGAAGCCATTGAAACCTTATACAATGGTGTCGCTGGTGTAGAGGAAATAGACACGGTTATGAAATTAGGAATGGCACACCCAATGGGACCATTACAATTAGCCGATTTTATTGGTTTAGATGTTTGTCTATCAATATTAAACGTAATGTATGACGGATTTAAAAATCCAAAATATGCACCGTGTCCGTTATTGGTCAATATGGTGATGGCAGGTAAAATGGGCGTAAAAAGTGGAGAAGGCTTTTATGATTACGCCGAAAGTAGAAAAGCGGAAACCGTATCAAAGCAGTTTGCTAAGTAAGTAAAGCTCAGGATAATCTAAAAACTGACCCTTCGGCTCCGCTCAGGGTCCTCAACTAGAAACATGGCAAAGATAATCCCTTTTAAAGCTGTACGTCCTACGCGTGACAAAGTGAGCTTGCTCGCCGCACGGTCGTACGATAGCTATACCCCAGAACAAAGGGAATCGCGCCTTCGGGACAATCCGTTTTCGTTTTTGCACATTGTAAATCCTGGTTACAAATACCATAAAGAAATTTCTGGCGAGGAACGCTATTCGTTGGTGAGAAACCGGTATCAAGAGTTTAAGGAAGACGGTGTTTTTATAGAAGATGATAAACCTAGTTTTTACATCTATAAAATTGTAAACCGGGACGGGCTCGAATTTAAAGGAATCGTCGCTGCGGCTAGCACGGAAGATTATAAAAACGACGTCATTAAAAAGCATGAAGAGACCCTTCAATACAAAGAAGTTGTTTTTAAAGAATACCTAAAAACAGTTGGCTTTAACTCCGAAGCAGTGCTACTCACCCATCCAGATAACGAAGAACTTTCAGCTATTATAAGCAAGGTAATGGAAACTCGTGCCGAATATGAGTTTACCACAACCTACCGCGACACCCATTATTTATGGAATGTAGCTGATGATGAAATTATTTCAAAAATAAGCAGTTTGTTTGCGGACATGGGAAGCCTTTATATTGCGGATGGTCATCACCGTAGTGCCTCATCATACTTATTAGCCGAAGATTTAAAGGATGAAAATGATAATCACACTGGAAACGAGCCATACAATTACTTTATGAGTTATCTCATTCCGGAAAGTGATTTAAAAATTTATGAATTTAACCGCTTGGTAAAAGATCTCAACGGATTGAGCAAAGAAGAGTTTTTAATAAAACTAGATGCGGTGTTTCGGATTGAAAATAGAGGATTGGAATATTACAAGCCTACCCAAAAACAGAATTTCAGTATGTATTTGGATGGCGAGTTCTATTCATTATACCTTCGGAAGAACAGCTATACGATAAACAATGCATTGGATGCGTTAGATGCACAAATTTTGTTTACCACCATTTTAAAACCAATTTTAGGCGTTGAAGATCTACGCAACGATCAACGTATAAAATATACCGACGGAAAAAGTGATATGGCGTATGTACAAACAGTAGTAGATACTGGAGATTTTACGGTAGGTTTTGGGTTATTGCCGGTACGTGTTTCAGAAATGAAAAAAATAGCCGATGAAGGCCTAAAAATGCCACCAAAAACCACTTTTGTTCTACCGAAGTTACGAAGTGGCGTCACTATTTACGAGTTTTAGATTGTTTAACAAACTTTAGTTTTTACTAAAACTTCCTATTTGTATTTTACTGAAGAAAAGAGAACGTTATGAGTATTTCAGAAAAAATAAAGACCTTTAAAGAACAATTACCTGAAGAGGTAACTTTGGTTGCCGTTTCAAAAACAAAACCGGTTTCAGAAATTATGGAGGCCTACAATACTGGGCATCGTATTTTTGGAGAAAACAAGGTACAGGAAATGGAAAGCAAATGGCAAGAAATGCCCAAGGATATTGATTGGCATATGATTGGCCACGTACAACGCAACAAGGTAAAATATATGGCACCGTTTGTGAGTTTAATCCATTCGGTTGATAGCAAGCGTTTGTTAAAAGAGATCAATAAACAGGCTAAAAAGGAAGAACGGGTAATTGATTGCCTGCTTCAAATTAAAATTGCCGAAGAAGACAGTAAATTTGGTCTGGATAAAGAAGAAGCATTAGAATTATTGTCTTCGGAAACGTTTCAGAAGTATGAAAACGTCAACGTACTAGGCTTAATGGGAATGGCTACCTTTACGGATGATGAAAAGCAAGTTGCCAATGAATTTCAGAAATTAAAAACTATTTACGACAGTATAAAAGATAAATATAATTTCACAAAACTGTCTATGGGAATGAGTGGTGATTATAACATTGCCATAGAGAAAGGAAGCAATCTAGTACGCGTAGGAAGCGCTATTTTCGGTGAACGAAATTACTAACAAACCACATTACAATTTATATTCAGTAAAAAAGGAGAACGAGATACATGTACGCTATTTTAGATATTGAAACAACTGGTGGAAAATACAATGAGGAAGGCATTACCGAAATAGCAATTTATCGTTTTGATGGTCACGAAATTGTAGATCAATTTAGTAGTTTGGTCAATCCCGAGCGTTCCATCCAGCCTTTTGTGGTAAACTTAACTGGAATAAACAACCAAATGCTACGAAGTGCCCCCAAGTTTTACGAAGTAGCGAAACGCATCATTGAGATTACCGAAGACTGTATTTTAGTGGCTCATAATGCAAAGTTCGATAATCGAATTCTTACTACCGAGTTTGACCGATTGGGATATAAATATGAAAAAAACACTTTGTGTACAGTCGAGCTTTCTAAAAAATTAATCCCAGACCTTCCTTCATATAGTCTTGGAAAATTGGTGAAATCATTAGGAATACCCCTTACCGATCGGCACCGGGCACAAGGCGATGCTAGGGCTACCGTTACATTGTTTAAAATGTTACTTAACAAGGATACTTCAAAAAATATCATTGAAGCGGCCGTTCGTAAAAACCCAAAACGTCAATTAGAACCTAAATTGTTAGATTTAATTGCCGAAGCACCTACTGAAACGGGCGTATACTATATGCACCGGAAAGACGGAAAAATAATCTACATTGGGAAAAGTAAAAACATTAAAAAAAGACTTACACAGCATTTTACTTCAGATAATAGAAAATCAAAACGCATACAGCTAGAAGTTACCAGTGTAAGTTTTGAAAAAACCGGCAGTGATCTCATTGCTCAATTAAAAGAAAGCGAAGAAATTAAGCGCAACAAACCCATTTATAATCGAGCGCAGCGCAAGACGTTATTTAACAACCAGCTTACTTCCTTTACAGATGAGAATGGGTATATCAATCTAACCATTGAAAAAGCAGACGGCAGAAAAAAAGCAATCACCACGTTTACCAATTACCAACAAGCAAAAGCGGTACTTTTTAAAATTACTGAAGATTATAAGCTTTGTCAGAAATTAAATGGTTTACATAAAACACAGGGAAGCTGTTTTCAATATTCTATAAAAGAATGCAATGGAGCTTGCATAAATGAGGAACCCCCAAAGTTTTATAATGAACGGGTGCAACAATTTTTAAAAGAAAAAAGCTATAAAAACCAACACATGCTTATTATTGACCGAGGCCGGGATGTGGAGGAACGATCGGTAGTTTTAATTGAAGATGGACACTACAGAGGTTTTGGGTTTTTCAATTTGAACTATCAAATAACCAATCCTGAAATTTTAAAAACCATTATCAACCCAATGCAAAACAACCGGGATGTACAGCACATCATTCAAAACTATCTTCGGAAGAATAAAAAACTCAAAATAGTAAATCTAGCTAAGGATGCTATTAATTAATTAAACTTAGCTATTTTTATGGCTAAAGATTATTTCTATTGAAAACGGATAAAAGAAGTTACTGGCGACAAAAACTACACGAAGTCATTGCGGAGGCAGACACCCCAATGGGCAAGTTATTTGATGTTATTTTGCTTATTTTGATTCTGCTTAGTGTCCTTTTTGTCATGATAGAAAGTGTAAAAGGACTGCCTGAAAGAGTGTATGACATTTTATACCTTGGTGAATGGGTTATAACCATCTTCTTTACTTTTGAGTACATTGCCCGTATTTTGACCGTAAAAAAGCCTACAAACTATATTTTTAGCTTTTATGGTATCATCGATTTTTTATCGACCATTCCGCTTTATCTCTCTTTTATATTAGTGGGAAGTAATGTATTAATAACTGTAAGAGCCTTGCGGTTATTACGAGTATTTAGAATTTTAAAAATTACGCGTTACATTGGTGAGGCCAATAAATTAAAAAAAGCCCTTAATGACAGCCGTCCAAAAATTTTAGTTTTTCTTTTTGCTGTATTGATTGTTGCGGTTATTTCTGGTACCCTTATGTATTTAATTGAAGGGGAAGAAAGTGGCTTTAACAGCATACCTGTAAGCGTGTATTGGTGTATTGTTACCCTTACCACTGTTGGGTTTGGTGATATTGCCCCTGTTACGCCTTTAGGACAACTTTTAGCTTCAATTATTATGGTTCTGGGGTATGGAATTATAGCCGTACCCACGGGTATTGTAAGTGCTGAATATGCGAGTAAAAAAGACTATGTTCATGTAAATACGCAAGCGTGCAGTAATTGTGGTGCCCTAAAACACCGCGACGATGCTAAATTTTGCCATAAATGTGGTGAAGATCTTTATCCTGAAAATATCAAAAAGAGATAATGCCCTTTAAGTCGTCAACTCTTATTTGTGTAGTGGGCCCCACGGCTATTGGAAAGACTAAATTAGCCATTGAGCTTGCCAAAGCGTTCAATACTGAAATCATTTCGGCCGATTCTCGACAATTTTTCAAAGAAATGACCATTGGCACCGCTGTTCCTTCTACAGATGAATTACGGGCTGCTCCACATCATTTTATTCAGAATAAAACAATTTTTGAACCGTATAGCGTTGGTGATTTTGAAACAGAAGCACTTCAGCTTTTAGATAACTTATTTGCTAAAAATAATGTGGTTATTATGGTGGGTGGTTCGGGACTGTACGTCGATGCTGTAACAAAAGGCTTGGATGAATTTCCAAAAATCCCTAATAAAACAAGGGAAGCCTTAAATTCTGAATTACAAGAAAACGGGTTGAAAGCTCTTCAACAGGAATTAAAAGAAGAAGATCCTTCCTATTATCAAAAAGTAGATTATCAAAATCCACATCGTGTAATTCGTGCCTTGGAAGTTATCCGGACTTCAGGCAAACCATATTCTTCTTTTTTAAATCAAGAAAAAAAACAACGCCCTTTTAAAACTATTTATGTAGGATTAACTGCTGCTCGTGAGCTTATCTACGATCGCATCAACAAACGTGTAGAGATAATGATGGAAGCAGGTTTATTAGAGGAGGTAAAGCAGTTAACACCTTATAAAAATTTAAATGCCCTGCAAACGGTTGGCTATCGAGAGTTATTCCATTATTTAGGTGGAAATAGTTCGTTGGAAAAAGCTGTTTCAGAAATAAAGAAAAATACCCGCAGATTTGCAAAACGACAAAACACGTGGTTCAAAAAAAATGATTCCATTATGTGGTTTGATTATGAAACAACTGCTTCAGAAATCATTTCAACTATAAAATCAAAAAACGCCCTATAAAAGGGCGTTTTTCCACTTATACACTATCTTAATTAATTGTCAACTTCATCTTTAACAACCAAACGGAATCCTTCTCCGTGAATGTTGATAATTTCAACACCATCGTCTTTTCCTAAATATTTACGCAATTTTGCGATGTAAACATCCATACTTCGAGAGGTGAAATAGTTATCATCTCTCCAAATTTTTGTTAGGGCTAGTTCACGAGGCATTAAATCGTTTTTATGCAAGGCTAACAGACGAAGCAATTCGTTTTCCTTAGGAGAAAGTTTAATTGGATCTCCATCGTTATAAGTTAAGAAACGAAGCTTAGAGTTTAAATGGAAGTTTCCAATTTCAAACTCAAATTGTTTGCTATCTGCAATGCTATCGGTGGCTTTTCTTTGGATGATCGCCTTAATTTTCATCAACAAAACTTCACTGTCAAAAGGTTTATTAAGGTAATCGTCTGCTCCTACTTTGTAGCCTTTAAGCACATCTTCTTTCATCGCTTTTGCGGTTAAGAAGATAATAGGAATATCCTCGTTTTTTTCACGAATTTCCTTTGCTAAGGTGAAGCCATCTTTGTAAGGCATCATTACATCCAAAATACAAAGATCGAAATCGTCTTTTTTAAATTTTTCGAAGCCTTCCATGCCATTTTTAGCATGTGTTACTTCATAATCGTTCATAGCTAGGTAGTCTTTTAAAACCGTCCCAAAGTTGGGATCGTCTTCTACCAATAGGATTTTTTTGTTTTCAGTTTCCATAATTTAAGATATTAAGTGTAATTTTATAATGAAGGTACTTCCTTTTCCTTTCTCACTTTCCACATAAACTTGTGCATCATGATCATCAAGTATTCGTTTTACGTAAGCTAAACCAAGGCCGTGCCCTTTAACGTTATGTATATCGCCGGTATGTTCCCGGTAAAATTTTTCAAATATTTTTTTCTGAGTAACTTTACTCATGCCCATTCCTTGATCGCGAATTTTTAAAATAATGTAGTCTTTTACATTTTCAGTATAGACATCTATTTTAGGGGCTTCTTCAGAGTATTTTATTGCGTTGTCAAGGATATTTACTATCACATTTGTTAAGTGAGATTCATTTGCCAGAACTGAAGACTTTAACGCTCCTAAATGGCTTGTTACGTAACCTCCTCGATCTTCTACAATCAACTCTACGTGCGAAATAGCATCGCTAATTAAATCGTGTAACTTAAAGCGCTCTTTCGGTAAGTCTAACTCATTTTTTTCTAATTTTGAGATACGCAACACATTTTCTACTTGTGCGTGCATACGTCTATTTTCGTCACGTATCATTTTCAAATAGCGCTGTAAAAACTCCTCATTGTCCTTTACCTTCGGATTTTTCAAAGAATCCAATGCAAGGTTAATCGTTGCAATAGGGGTTTTAAACTCGTGTGTCATATTGTTGATAAAGTCAGATTTAATTTGTGAAATCTGTCTTTGTTTAAATATCTGTGATAAAGCGCTGGCATAAGCTAATATAATAACTGCCGTAAATATTAATGAAAGTACTGCCATTCCTAAAATGGAATTAAGCACTACTTTTTCTTTTTCTGAAAAATTTACATATAGCTGGTATCCATTTAACCCCTCATCATTTCTAAATAAAGGAACTACATATGTGCTTTCAGGATCTAATGTAAAATTATCTGAACGTACTTTCGTTGCTAAATTATTGCTGTAAATCGCGTATTCAAATGCTGATTTTACACCTCTATTTCTCAACTCTTTGGTTATAAGTTTTTCAATTTCATTACCATCAACTCTTTTGTGCAATGGTGCTTTAGAGGAGATATTAAAATAGGCGTTTTCAAATTGCTTTTTTTCAAAATCCTTCAATCGTTTAAATGAAACTTCATTAGATTCCGAAGGGCTTTCATTATCAATACCTGGATTTATCTTTGTTGTTGTTTTACGGTTTGTCAACCGCTTAAACTGAATACTATCAAAATCCATATCCAAAAAACTAGAAGACAGTTTATAATCTTCTTCCAAAACACCATCAGAATAGATAAAAACCTCGTTAGTCCTATCGTTTTTAGTTTTATAAACCAGCTCACTGAAATTTACATTGTCAGGAACTCCTAAACTATCAACATACGTACTGTATACGTTATAAAAGTCTTCTATTTCCCTGTCTTTAATCTGTTTAGTAACAGAAAAAAGCGTTTGCTGTACATTAAAAGTAAACTGTTCTTCTTTTGTCTGATAGGAATTCGCGATCCAGTATCCCTGTACAAACATAATACCTAGCAGCGACAAACTCATTAGGGCTATAAGTAAGGCGAATAGCTTTTTATTCATAGCCCAAAAGTAAGATTTTAACATTTAGCACAGTTTTGATTTAACCAAATGTTAACAAAAGAAGTTTTATTCGTTATTTCGAACTGTTTTTACTAGGTATTCGTGGATTTTTAATACTTGACTTTTCGTATCTTCTAAGTCCTTGTTTTGTATCACAAAGCTTGCTAATGCCTTTTTTTTATCATCTGGCCATTGGTTGTCCATACGAGACATTATCTCTTTTTCTGTGGTATCATCTCGTTTTAAAACTCGCTGGATTCTCGTTTGCTTTGGGGCCGTAACTAATATGGTGTAATCACAATTTTTATAGTTACCATTTTCAAATAAAATAGCAGCTTCTTTTATACAATAACTGCCATTTTGGTCCTGCACCCAATTTTTGAAATGTTCAGCAACTTTAGGATGGATTATACCGTTTACCTTTTTTAATAATTCTGAATCATTAAAAATTTTATCGGCTACGTATTTTCGGTTTAATCCGTTTTCGTTGTATGCTTTTTCCCCCAATATTTTAAGTAGTGCCAATTCTATTTCCTCAGAAGCATTGGTGAGTTTTTTCGCTTCAATATCTGCTATGTACGTAGGTATTCCTAATTCGTTAAACATAGT
This sequence comes from uncultured Marixanthomonas sp., assembly GCA_913057965.1. Lineage (GTDB taxonomy): Bacteria > Bacteroidota > Bacteroidia > Flavobacteriales > Flavobacteriaceae > Marixanthomonas. Next base: position 21,021 of record CAJXPE010000031.1, read on the forward strand.
TGCTACCGTAGTCTTCCCACTTCCAATACCCCCTGTTAAGCCTACTATCTGTCTCTTATACACATCTCCGAGCCCACGAGACCTCTCTACATCTCGT
>CAJXPE010000032.1 GCA_913057965.1 uncultured Marixanthomonas sp.
GACAAAAACACCTGAACAATATATAGCCGAATTGCCTGAAGACCGTAAAGAAGTTATTTCGAAATTCAGAAATATCATTTTGGAAAACCTCCCTAAAGGATTTGAAGAACAAATGACCTACGGAATGTTGGGATATGTTGTACCACATTCCCGATATCCAGATGGGTATCATTGCGATCCAAAACAAGCACTGCCTTTTATAAATTTGGCTTCCCAAAAAAATCATATTGCACTTTATCATTCCGGAATATACAGTGATCCTAAACTTTTAAACTGGTTTAAAAATGAATGGCCTAAACACGCATCCAATAAACTGGATATGGGGAAAAGCTGTATTCGTTTTAAAAATCCTAAGAAAATTCCGTTTGAATTAATAGCAGAGTTAATTGGAAAAATGACGGTTGATGAGTGGATTGAGAAATATGAGAGTGCTCTTAAAAATTAGACTATTATTAAAAATTCACTTTCCTACTTTTTAAAAGCTTGTGTCCTTCACTTTGATACGCATGTATTCCCTTTTTCGTCATTTTCAATTACTGAAGAAATAATAAATGAGTCTAATTTTCAGTTCCCTACCGAAATCATGTTGGGAAAACAAGCGGAGGCCTGTTTTGAATACCTTCTGAATAATTCCAAAAACCATCAATTGCTCGCTGCGAATATCCAAATACAAGGCGAAACTAAAACTTTGGGCGAATTAGACTATCTCGTTTTTGATACTGAAACAGAGAAGACACTCCATATTGAATTGGCCTGTAAGTTTTATCTTTTTGATGATAGTCTAGGTCCTGATTATGAGGCTAAATGGATTGGTCCCAACCGGAAAGATACTTTGAAAGAAAAGTTGGAAAAGATAAAAGAAAAGCAATTCCCATTATTATTTGCCCCTGAAACGAGGACAGCTTTAAAGGATTTACAGCTTGATATTGCTAAAATTGAACAACAGATATGTATTAAATCTTTTTTATTTCTTCCGAAAGGTTTCAACAAAGAAGAACTCCCAAAGCCGTATCAAAATTGCGTAGTGGGAACCTACATTTCATTTTCAGAATTGAAAGAAGAGCAAGCGGGTGCTTTATTTGCTGTACCTGATAAAAAGCAATGGTTGCTTCCACCGGAAAACTTGCCAGATTGGTATTCGTTTTCCGAAGCAAAAGAATATATTTCAATACTTATCAATAATAAAAAATCCCCTTTGGTTTATAAAAAACAAAAAGGGATTTTTGAAAAGTTCTTTGTGGTTTGGTGGTAAAATCACCTTAGTTTTTTACTGTACTCATCTCAGTTTTGGTTCCATATTTATCAATTAAATACACCAAGCTTGCCATTGCGGCACCACCTAATTCAAGTTCACGTTTATTAATGGCATCGAAGGTATCGTTTGCAGCATGATGATGATCAAAGTACCGCTGTGAATCTGGACGTAAACCTGCTAGTACTACCTTTTCATCTTTTAAAGGGCCAATATCTGCTCCACTACCCCCTTTTTTAAAGGAATGAATTAAATACGGTTCAAACAACGATTTCCAACTTTCAATCTGTGCGAAGTTTGCAGCATTGGTATCAAATGAAAATCCGCGTGGCGTAAATCCCCCGGCGTCACTTTCTAAAGCAAAAATATGTTGCTCATTCTTTAATTTTGCTTGCTCAGCATATTTCTTCCCGCCACGAAGCCCGTTTTCTTCATTCATAAACAACACAACTCGCACACTGTGTTTTGGTTTGTAGTTTATTTCTTTAAACAATCGCAATACTTCCATAGACTGTACACAGCCTGCACCGTCATCATGCGAGCCATCCCCTAAATCCCAAGAATCTAAGTGACCACCCACAACGATATACTTGTTGGGGTATTTGGTGCCAGTAATTTCGCCAATTACATTATACGACTGAACATCGTCGTAGGTTTTACAGTTTTGCTTAAAGTAAAATTTAAGGTCAGATTTTATTTTAAGGGCTCTGCTTAAGTAATCTGCTCCATTAGTGCTAATAGCACAAGCAGGTATTCTTTGATTAGCAGGTGTATCGCCATAACTCATTGAACCAGCATGAGGTAAATCGTCTTGCCGTAAATTCATCGAACGAACCACAACACCTACAGCTCCATACTTGGCAGCTTCCATAGCTCCAGCATAGCGTTGGTCTACACAACCTCCATAGGCTTCAAATGTGTTGATTAAATTGGCTTGCATAGGACGATTATAAAATACAATCTTTCCTTTTATTTGTTCTTTTCCGTAATTTTTTAAATCTTCTAAACCCTGCACTTCTATTACTTCTGCTTTAAGTCCTAAGGGGGAAGTAGGAACAGACCCACCTAACGCACAAATATCCGTCGTCGTTGAAAGCCCGGGAGCTGTTTCAATGTATGCGTATTCTTTTACACCACGCGTCCATTTTGGCACCATAACAGGTTGTAACCAAACTTTGTCTAATCCTAATTTTTTAAGTTCAGCTTCGGTATAATTTACTGCTTTTTCTGCCTCTAATGAACCAGACAACCTTCCTCCAATTTCATTAGAAAGGTAATCCAACCAATCATAACTTTTGCCTTGTAGCAACGCCATATCATAGATATTTCTAATGGTAAGGGAATCTTCAGTATTGTTTTTTTGTGCGTAAGATTGAGAAATTAATACTGCTGTAAATAAAAAAGTAAGTAGTTTATTCATATAATTATTATTTCAATGTAAATAACGAAGCAAATTACTTTTCATTGTAATTGTGGTTATCGCTATTCGTTTTCCAATTGGTTTTTATATTCTGAAATTTTAGCTTTTATTTCGGGGGCTAACTCGGGTTCTTTTATGTCTTTGTAACGCATCATCACTTCGTACATAATTTTGGAAACCAAATACCGGGCAGTAGGTTTACTATCGGATGGGATAACATACCAAGGAGCATATTCGGTAGATGTATTATTTAAAACTGCTTGGTAACATTTCATATATTCATCCCAAAGCTTGCGCTCTTTAAGATCTCCAGGTGAGAATTTCCAGTTTTTATCTTTTTTATCCAATCGCCTCAACAATCGATGTTTTTGTTCTTCTTTGCTAATGTTTAAAAAGAATTTTAAAACAACGGTTCCGTTTTCAGAAAGTGTTTTTTCAAAAGCATTTATTTGCTCAAAACGCTTTTGCCAGAATACCTCATCAATGTCTGAAACTTCAGTGACATCGGGTAAGTTTTCATTTAAAATATATTCAGGGTGTACTCTGGTAACCAACACATTTTCATAATGCGCACGGTTAAAAACGCCAAATTTTCCGCGTGCCGGTAAAGCTATATAATGGCGCCAAAGATAATCGTGTTTCAATTCATTTTTAGATGGCGTTTTAAAGCTATGCACCACAACCCCACGGCTGTTGAACTCTTCAAAAACTTCACGAATCAAGCTGTCTTTACCAGCTGTATCCATTCCTTGCAAACAAATTAAAGTAGCATATTTTCCATGCGCGTACATGGTATCTTGAAATTTTGCTAAATCTTTGCGTGTGGTTTTTAAAGCATCTTTAATTTCATCTTTGGAAGCATCTAAATCTACTTTAGTGATTGTTTCTTTAATTTTTATTTTTTCTGAAACTTTATAATCTGAAATTTTAAATGCTTTCATATTAACTTTATTTAGTTGCGAATAGTTTTACGTCTTTTTCACTTACTTCGGTTTCCCCTAAAATAATTAACCGTTCTACAACATTTCGAAGCTCTCGTATGTTTCCTGTCCAATCGTATTCTTTCAATTTTTTCAGGGCTTTGTCGGAGAATTTTTTATGTGCCGTTCCATGCTCATCGGCAATTTTTTTACTGAAATATTCCACTAACAACGGAATGTCATCGCGGCGTTCATTCAATGGTGGAACATTGATTAAAATTACGGCCAAACGGTGATATAGATCTTCCCGAAACTTACCGTCTTCAATTTCCTGTTTTAAATCTTTATTGGTTGCAGCAATTACCCGAACATTTACTTTAATGTCTTTATCGCTCCCAACACGCTGTACTTTACTTTCCTGAAGTGCGCGAAGTACTTTTGCTTGTGCTGAAAGGCTCATATCCCCAACCTCATCTAAAAATATGGTTCCTTTATTAGCTGCTTCAAATTTACCTGCTCGGTCTTTATTGGCATTTGTAAAAGCGCCTTTTACGTGACCAAACAATTCGCTTTCAATCAACTCACCAGGAATAGCGGCACAATTCACCTCAATCATAGGACCTTTATTACGATCACTTTTTTGGTGTAGCCAATGTGCTACTAATTCTTTACCCGTTCCATTAGGACCTGTGATAAGCACTCTGGCTTCGGTGGGTGCCACCTTTTCAATCATTTGTTTTATATGGGTGATTGCATCCGATTCCCCTATCATTTGGTAGTTCTTACTCACCTTTTTCTTTAGACGGGTGTTTTCTACTACTAATTCCTTTCGGTCTAACGCAATACGAACCGTATTTAATAAGCGATTTAAATCGGGTGGTTTTGAAATATAATCGAACGCTCCCATACGCATAGTATTTACAGCTGTATCAAGATCACCATGACCAGAAATCATAACGATGGGCGTTTCAGGTTTTATCTTTTTGATGGATTCGAGCACTTCTACTCCATCCATTTTTGGCATTTTTATATCGCAAAGCACGAGATCGAAGTCTTTATCTTTAATAAGCTCGGTGCCTTCTAAGCCATCTTCGGCTTCAGTAACTTCATAGGTATCGTTTTCTTCAGTAAGAATTTTCACCAATACACGGCGAATGGAAGCTTCGTCTTCAATTATAAGAATTTTGGGCATTGCTTAATATTTAAATTTTAATCCAGCTCGAAAATAAGGGGTGTTCTCTGTGTTAATTTCATAAATTTTGTCACCATTGTCATTTTCCAATCGGAAATTATTATAGACAGAATGTGCGGCATAACCATAGAAAAGTAAATGGTCTGTAAAAAAGTGCTCATATCCCAATCCTAAAAGTCCGACGGTATGTTCAATATTTTCTACTTGCTTATTATTTGGGTTCTGAGTTGATATTGGCACGAAATTATTCTGAAGGTTAGCATAAATATTGTCCAAGGTCGCAAAAGCTTGTATCGCATCTTTATGATTATCGTTTAAATAATGACGAATATTGGTTTTTGGCACCCCTAACGTAAACGTCCAATTAGGACGAAACTCTCTAAAATAATTAATTAGTGGTAAAGGATAGTTACGTCCCGGCGTGGTGGTGTAAGTAAGACCTAAAATAAGACGGTACGGTTTAACTTCAGTAGAATCTTTTTTATCTAAAATGGCATAAATACCACCTTCATAAATAATATCGTCATTTCCAATGTTATCTTCTAACGTAGAATTAATTCGTGTTCCTGCTCTTACGCCAAAACGCCAATCTTCATTAAATTTCCAAGTATATCCTAAATTAAGCCTCATATCTTGTGAGGATTCAACTAAATTATCCCCAAAAGCAATTTGATCTTCAGTGTCTTTAAGCGAAAAATCTATGTATCGATATTCTAACCCAACTACAAGAATCCCTCCATTTTCTTTGTCTATAGGAATAGGGGCCTGAATAAGGGCTCGATACCTACTAGTGGAGTTATCAGATTTTGAAAAAGGGATATTTAAATACTCTACTCTGGCAAGATCTGTGGTTTGGGCAAAGCCTGCGCTACAAAACAGAAATAGTAATATTACAGTTAATGTTTTGGGGCAATTTTGATTAGTGTGTTTCAAAGTTGTTTTATTTTTTAGTTTGAAATAAGTGTACATCTCGTTGCGGGAACGGAATGCTAATTTGGTTTTCTCTAAACAGTTGATCTATTCGAAAACGCATCTCACTTTTAATACGAGGATCGACAAAACTGTCACTAATATAAAAGTAGATACTAAATATAAGTGCAGAATCTCCAAAATCCTCAAATAATACGAAAGGTTTAGGACTTTTTAACACTCCTTTTTGTTTTGCGACACTTTGCAAAAGCAAATCTCTCACCAAATTAGTATCGCTTCCGTAAGCAACTCCTACTTTTACATATTCTCTAGTAGTACGGTGGTTTTGGGTGTAATTGTATAAGGTATCGGTAATAAATTTACTGTTAGGGATGATAATGATTTTATCGTCACGTGTTATTGCACGGGTAGTACGAAGTTTAATATCAATTACTCGACCTACCTTATCATTAAGTTCAATAATGTCACCCACCAAAAGCGATTTATCTAGAATAATAAAAATACCGCCAATAATATCTTTAAAAAGGTCCTGCAATGCTAACCCCAATCCAACCAATAAAGCTGCTGAAGCGGCTAAAAAAGGAGTAATATTAAAACCCGCTACACTTAAAACAGAAATAAAGACAACAATATAGGTGACGTACTTTATAAACTTAAAAACACTAATAAACTTACGTTTATCATTTTCAGGCATTTTACGGGTATATAATTTCCGTATCCATTTTAAAATTAAGCTCGCAACAAAAATCGAAACTATTAATAAGAGCAGCAATCCAATGGTTATATCCACTCGTTTGTCACCTTCACCAATTTGAAGTCCTAACTGAAGAAATTCTTTTATGCTTCCCCAAATATCTTGTTTTACAACTTCTTCAATTTTTTCAGAAACCTTTTCCTTTTGGAACATAATTAATATTTAAGCCACTTGATAATCTCTTTGTAGCTTGCCTTTTTTCCATACATTAAAATACCTACCCGGTATATTTTTGAAGCAAACCAAACCGTCCCTATAAATGTAGCAAATAAAATAATTACTGATATAATTTGTTGCCACATAGGCACCCCAAAAGGAATACGCATTAACATAACAACAGGTGAGGTAAAGGGTATAAAAGAAAACACTTGTGAAACCGTACCGTGAGGGTTATCGATTACCGTAAAGAAACCTACATACACCGCTAAAATCAAAGGCATTAAAATAGGCATCATAAATTGTTGGGTGTCGGTTTCACTGTCAACAGCTGCGCCAATAGCTGCATATAGCGATGCATACAATAAATATCCACCAATAAAAAACAGGATAAACATAATGATTAAATTGGCTATGGGTAATGAATTAATTTCGTGAATAACTTCCATTGCTATTTGCTCTGCTCCACTGCCATTGGCTTCCAACATTTGCTGCTGTGGCGTTTGTACAGTTGACGGATCTATCCCTAAAACTGACGTTACTACAACGCTAAAAACACCAATCAATATAATCCAAGCTAAAAACTGAGTAATTCCGGCTAATGTAGTACCAAAAATCTTACCCAATAAGAGTTTCATAGGTTTTACTGAAGAAATAATGACTTCAATAATCCTACTGGTCTTTTCTTCAATCACACTTCGCATGATCATATTTCCGTAGATGATGATGAACATAAACAGTAAATATCCGGCCGCTCCCCCAAATATTAATTTAAGTCCTGAACCAAGCTTTGAAGTTTCCTGCCCAGCGTAGGTTTCTAAATTAGGGTTAATTTGTATACGAAGCTCTTCTATTTTTTTTGAATCGATTCCAGCTTCTTGTAGCTTTTCTGTGTTTACTTTATCCTCTATGGCATCTTGAATATCATCCATGATAGTCAACGAGGGAGAATCTTTAGAGTAAAAGGTGATTTTATTGGCAAGCTCATCGATTGTCTGCGTTTTCGGAATGTACAAAAAGCCATAATATTCAGACTCTTCGGATAGTTCTTTTGCTTCGGCAAACGAAATATCACTCAAGGGTTTGTAATCTATGGAGCCAGTATCTTCAAACTGATCGACAAATAGATTGCTTTCGTCCAAAATTGTGATGGTCCGTACGCTATCGCTATTAACATTGGACAAATAAGCTACTAACGTAAAAATACCAACCAATATCAACGGACTCAAAAACGTCATGATGATAAAGGATTTATTGCGTACTTTATTTAAATATTCTCTTTTGAGTATAAGGAATAGATGATTCATGGTCTTTATAATTAGTTGTTACGCACAGTTTCAATAAATATATCATTTGCGGAAGGGATTACTTCAACAAAATGAGTAAGCTCACCTTTACTAGTTAAATAGGTAACTAAATCGTTTGCAGTATGCGTTTCTGGTATTTGAATTTTATACTGTAGTTCGTTATTAATACTCTTAAATGTAACTGGAAATAAAGTGAACTTTTCTTTTAAATCGGCTGTAACCACATCTGGATATTGCGTCTGAATTCCAACTTCATAGGTATTCGATTTGTATTCCCGTTTTATATCCACCAATTTACCGTCCAATATTTTATTTCCTTTATTGATGAGGGCAATATGGTCGCACATTTCTTCAACCGATTCCATACGGTGGGTTGAAAATATAATGGTGGCACCGTCATCGCGTAATTTCAATATTTCATCTTTAATCAAGTTGGCATTTATGGGGTCAAATCCACTGAAAGGTTCATCAAAAATTAACAGTTTAGGATTGTGCATTACGGTTACCACAAACTGTATTTTCTGTGCCATCCCTTTAGAAAGTTCTTGTATTTTTTTGTCCCACCAATCTCCAATTTCCAGCCGGTCAAACCAATATTTTAGTCGCTCTTTCGCTTCTGTTTTACTTAATCCTTTTAATTGTGCTAAATACAATGCTTGCTCCCCTACTTTCATAGATTTATACAAGCCTCGTTCTTCCGGTAAATATCCAATATATTGAATGTGGTGTGGTTGAAGTTTTTCACCATCCAAAATCACTTCACCTGTATCTGGCATAGTAATTTGGTTAATAACCCGTATAAAGGTTGTTTTTCCTGCTCCGTTAGGGCCGAGTAGACCAAAAACGCTTCCTTTAGGCACTTCAACTGAAATGTTATTTATTGCTTTGTGTGTGCCAAATGTTTTGGAAACATTGTTTGCAACTAAAAGTTTTTCCATAAATTTTTACTATCGATTTCGTAAAGATATTGAATTGCCCGTGAAGGCGAATACGTATTTTCGGTAATTTACTTTGTTAGTGCTTTAAAGCTCCTTTTTGTTACAATTTTAAAGCATAATCTGAAGAAAAAAAACCTCAAAAAAACAGAATAAATAAAACAAATGCCCTAAATAACAAAACCCACCCTCTATAAATAAAGGGTGGGAAAAAAATTGCTATGAAAAAGAAAAATTATCACTATTTAGAATAGCGATGAATCAAATATAGGTAAAAATTATTTAATTAACGTTTATTTAAGAAAACATGTCTTTTACCTTTTCAAAAAATGATTTGTCTTCTTTTTCAGGCTTAGGTTGAAAGTGCTCATCGTCAGTCATTTTCTCGAAAAAAGCACGTTGTTCTTTACTTAAAGTTTTTGGAGTCCATACATTAACGTGTACTAATAAATCACCAGATCCATATCCATTTATGCTTGGTATTCCTTTATTACGGAGTCTTAATATTTTTCCACTTTGTACGCCTGGCTCCACTTTAATACGCACCTTTCCGGTAACTGTATCAATTTCTTTTGAAGCTCCCAACGTTGCATCAGGAATACTTATATAAAGGTCGTAATGTAAATTATCTCCTTCTCTTTGTAGGGTAGCATGGTCTTTCTCTTCAATTGCAACCAAAAGATCTCCTGCTATTCCGTCACCAGGAGCATCGTTTCCTTTTCCGGTAACTTTTAATTGCATCCCGTCTACAACACCTGCAGGTATTTTTATGGATACAGTCTCTTCTGTAGATAACATACCATGTGCATCTGCATTAGCAGGTTTTTGATCTACAATTTGACCACTACCTCCACAAGAGCTACAAGTGGTAGCTGTTTGCATTCTACCTAAAATGGTATTCTGTATACGTGTCATTTGCCCAGAACCATTACATGTTGTACATGTTTTATACGTGGTTCCTTGCGCAACTTTTTTACGTTTTACTTTAATTTTCTTCTCTACGCCGTTTGCAATTTCTTCAAGCGTAAGTTGCACGCGAATACGAAGATTGCTCCCTTTAACAGTTCTGCGGCCTCCGCCACCAAAACCGCCAAAGCCGCCAAAACCTCCGCCACCGAAGATGTCGCCAAATTGACTGAAGATATCGTCCATATTCATACCTCCACCGCCAAAGCCGCCTGAGCCATTAAAGGCTTGATGACCAAATTGGTCATACTTTGCTTTTTTGTCGGGATTGCTTAGAATCTCGTATGCTTCAGCAGATTTTTTAAACATTTCTTCAGCTTCGGTATCTCCAGGGTTTTTATCTGGGTGATACTTAATAGCTCTCTTTCGATATGCTTTTTTAATTTCTGCCGCCGTAGCGTTTTTACTTAATCCGAGTATTTCGTAATAATCTTCCTTCATAAATTTATTGGCCTATCACAACTTTTGGAAACCGGATGATTTTTTCACCCAACGTATATCCTTTTTCAATTACATCAATTATTTTTCCTTTGAGATCATCTGATGGAGCTGGTATTTGTGTTACCGCTTCGTGTATTTCTGCATCAAAGGTTTCTCCTTGTTTAGTATCTATTGGCTCCAATCCTTTGGCGCGCAATGTTTCTTTTAGTTTATTTTGAATAAGTTTTACTCCTTTAAATAAACTATCATCTTCAGACTTTTCGATCTCTGTAAGGGCACGATTAAAGTCGTCCATTACGGGAAGTAAAGAAACTATGACATCTTGCCCTGCAGTTTTAAACAATTCAACCCGCTCACGGCCGGTTCTTCTCTTATAGTTTTCAAATTCAGCAAAAAGACGAAGATATCGTTCTTTTTCCTTCTCTACTTCCTCCTTTAACTTTGTTAATTCGTCTTGTTCTGTTGTTTCAGTTTCAGTAGTTTCAACATCTTGTTGCTCCTGTTCTTGCGTTGCCACATCTTCCTCGACAACCTGTTCTTTTTTTATTTTATTTTTCTTGCTCATGAAAGAGTTCATTTTTGTTTTTTCTAAAAGGTGCAAAAGTACTGCCATTTAGTATGAAATGACAAAATGTCAAGCCTTTATTTTAATAGTATTTTAAGAATAAAGAAAAATGTAACAGCTATTTTTGCAAAAATAAACTAAACACAAAGTAAACTATGAAAAAAACCATCATTAACACTACATTAGCGGCTTTTATAGCAATAACTGCTGTCTCTTGTAACGACGGAAAAAAAGAAGCAAAAACTTCTGACGCAAAAGAAGTTGCCGAAGCAACTCAAGAAGCTGTAAACTATACAGTTGATACAGACGCTTCAACTATAAAGTGGAAAGGTGAAAAACCAACAGGAAGCCACCACGGAACAGTTAATGTAGCGGACGGTTCACTTTCAGTAAAAAGTGACATGATTGAAGCCGGTAACTTTACTATCGACATGAAAACAATTACCGATGAGGATCTTGAAGGTGAGAAAAAAGCAAACCTTGAAGCACACCTTATGGGAACTGTAGAAGGAAAAGAAGGAGACTTTTTTAATGTAAATAAATATCCAACTGCAACTTTTGAATTAACAGGAGTTGAAGCAATGGGAGACCACACAATGGTTAAAGGAAATCTTACTATGAAAGACAAAACCAACCATATTGAATTTCCTGCTACAGTAAGTATGGATGTAGATAAAGTAATGATTGAAAGTAAGCCGTTCACTATTGACCGAACTAAATGGGGCGTTAATTACGGATCTAAATCGGTATTTGATAATTTAGGTGATAAGTTTATCAATGATGAAATCGAATTAACAATTTCATTAGTTGCTAAAAAGTAATTAAACGAAGATATATTCTGAAAAAGGGCGGTCGTTAATTGACCGCCCTTTTTTTATAGTAGATTTTTTATTGCAGGCGCTACATTGACATATGTAAATTCAAACCCATTTTTCTCTAGTTTTTTTGAACTGACTAACTGACCTTTGGTAACTAAAATTGCCATCTCACCAAGAACTAGCCGTAACACAAAACTCGGGACATTGGGCAACCACAGATCTTTACCTAGATACGCAGCAATTTTCCGTGTCATTTTATCATTGGTAACTGGGTTAGGAGCTGTTGCATTATAAACACCGCGTAGTCCATTTTTTAAAATATGGATATATACACAAACAATATCATCTATATGTATCCAAGACAGCCATTGTTTACCACTACCTAAAGCTGTGCCAAATCCTTTTTCAATGGGTTTAACTAATTTTGGAAACGCTCCCTCATTTTCGGCAAGTACAACACCTGTACGCACCTTTGCAACTCTAATATTTAATTCTTTAAATTGATCGGCAGCTTGTTCCCATTTTTGAACAACCTCAGCTAAAAAAGTGTCATCTACAGCGGTATCTTTTTCAGTATATAAACGGGACTCACTATTTGGATAGATGCTTATTCCGCTAGCCGAAATAAAATGTTTCACACTTGTTGTGCTGTTCTGGAGCGTTTCAAAAATTAAGTTCGCCGTTTTAACCCGGCTTTCTATAATTGTCTTCTTATAACTTTTGGTCCATCGTTTTGAAATGGAAGCGCCAACCAAATTGATAATTGTTGTTACATCTTTAAAAGCTTCTTTATCAATTTCACCTTTATAAGGATCCCAGTAAAACCCTTTATAATTGGGTTTATTCTCTAATTTATCTTTACTTGTCGTTAAATAGTTGACAGTGATTCCTGCTCTATGACATTCTTTCGTTAATTCCGTTCCTATTAATCCTGTCGCTCCCGTTATCAATACTTTCATAAATCAATCTAAATTCTCTTTCAAATTCCTTTTATCTTAAAGTTACGGCTTAAGCAATACAATGACAAGACACTTAACGCAATATTATGATTGCATAGAGATGAAGAATAGCAAATGATAAATAGATGTAGACATTAAAAATTATAGGTGTTTTGTAGCTCTCAACATTTCTCTTTTTCCCGGTGGTCCTGGTAAGCGCTCTACAATAAAACCAGCGGCTTCCATGTTTCGGCGTACACTCCCTTTTGCTGAATATGTAACTAAAACACCTTCGTTTTTTAAAGCATCAAACATTTTTTTAAAAATATCAAGCGTCCATAGTTCAGGTTGAACTTTTGCTCCAAAAGCATCGAAATAAATAAGATGAAAATCTTTTTTATCATCTATTTCTGAAAAAAATTGTTTTCGTTTAGTTAATTGAAATGTTGATGAAATAGAAGTTTCTACCTCCCATTCTGTTGTATGAAGTTTTTGAAAATCTTCTTCGGAAACATCTAATAACTTAGCATAGTTTAACCCCTGAATTTCGTTTTCTTCAATTGGGTATGCTTCTACTCCTGTATATTTTAGTTGAAAATCTTTCTGTTTCGATTCTAAAAAGGTTAAAAAAGAATTTAACCCAGTACCAAAACCAATTTCGAGAATGGAGAGTGTATTACAAGCGTGTTTATCACAAATATAATGGAGCCCCGTTTTTATAAAAACGTGTTGAGCCTCGGCAATTGCACCGTGTTTTGAATGGTATTGTTCATCCCAATCCGGAAGATGGATGGTTATAGACCCATCGCCGGTTGTAAGGAATGTACGTTTCATTAATTATTGTTTTTCAGCAGTCTCTGGCAGTAAAACACCGTGCGACACAAATGCATAGGTAAGTTCTGGATCAGTAATGGCGGCAATTTCTTTTTCCGTTTTACCAGCGTCTTTAGCAAAATGCTTTAAGTCTTCCACACTGGTTTTTTCAACATATGCTTTTCCTGCTACAATAACTTCATCGGTAGCAATATCTTTTGGCATAAAGAAGCCATAGTCTTTAAATTTAACAAAAGCTTCGTCTTTATCACCAATATCCAAACGCATCCAGCATCCTTTTTTCTGACAAACTGAGTTTACTTTTGATCGGAATTTCACTTCTACAGTATCCCCTACTTCCATCGCTTCAAATTTCTCTTTCATTTCGGCAGCAGTCAAAACATTCTGGTCGTTAATTTTTTCACCAAAAGATTGATACGCCATCTCTTTTGAAGTTTCTGAAGCTGCATCTACTGTTGTCATTTCTTTTTCAGCTGCATCCTTTTTATTATTCTCATTACAACCAACTGCCATAAAGAGAAGCGTTAAGATAAATACTACGTTTTTCATGATATTATTTTCAGAAATTAATTGTATCTTATAATACTACAATTTTAAGTAATTTTTACATTTTTTTTAGTCTATTTTTTAACTAATTTTGACAACTAAACAACGTATTCCATGAGTCTTATCACAAATGAGCATATTACAATTGAAAAAATCAAAAAATCAAAAATAGATCAAGTCGATTTTGACAAACTGACATTTGGCAAGAATTTCACAGATTATATGTTTGAGTGTGATTTTAAAGATGGTAAATGGCAAAATCCTACTATAAAACCATATGGCAATTTAACGATGTCACCTGCTACAAAGGTTTTTCATTATGGTCAAGCCGTTTTTGAAGGAATGAAAGCCTACAAAGATGATAACGGTGAAGTGTTTTTATTTCGTCCTGAAGAAAACTTTAAACGCATCAACAAGTCGTCAAAACGGATGGCGATTCCTGAATTTCCTAGAGAATTCTTTTTTGAAGCCTTACATACACTTTTACAACTTGACAAGGATTGGGTGCAGCCCGGTGTTGGCAACTCGTTATATATACGCCCATTTGCTATGGCAACTGAAGTTGGGGTTTCGGCAGCACCAGCAGACGAATATAAGTTTATGATCGTAATGGCACCTGCACAAGCATATTACACCGGCGATGTTCGTGTTGTAATTGCCGAACAGTTTAGCCGTTCTGCCGATGGTGGTGTTGGTTATGCTAAGGCAGCCGGAAACTACGGAGCACAATTTTACCCTACAAATTTAGCTCGTGAAAAAGGATTTCAGCAAATAATCTGGACAGACTCTAACGAACATAAATACTTAGAAGAAGCTGGAACGATGAATGTTTTCTTCAGAATTAATGACACTTTAATTACGGCTCCTACTAGTGATAGAATTTTAGACGGTGTAACACGAAAGAGTGTTTTAAAATTAGCAGAACGCGCTGGGATAAATACTGAAGTGAGACGTATTGAAGTTTCGGAACTAGTAGAAGCAGCAAAAAACAATGAGCTAAAAGAAATTTTTGGAGCCGGAACCGCTGCGGTGATCAGCCCAGTAAGTGCTTTTAGTTACAAAGAAAAGGTATATGACATTCCAAAAACGAATGATGGTTATGCCGTAACGTTTAAGAAAGAATTAATGGATATTCAGCAAAACAGAGCGGAAGATCCGTTTGGATGGCGTTATCCCTTAGCTTAAATAAGCTAGCTTTAAAAAATTTAAAAGCCGAAAGATATTTGTCTTTCGGCTTTTTTTATTTGTCTAAAATAGCTTGAATATTCGGGGTAAAGTAATTGGGTCCTTTTAATACTTTACCATCCTCTCTATAGATTGGCTTGCCGTCTGCACCCAATTTGCTCATATTACTACGCTGTATCTCGCTAAACACTTCTTCTATTTTGTCCTGCATACCGTGTTCAATAATAGTTCCGCATAGAATATATAACATATCACCGAGTGCATCAGCCACTTCCACTAAATCATTATCATTGGCAGCCTCTAGATATTCTTCGTTTTCTTCCCGCATCAGTTTGTAGCGCAACAGGTTTTTTTCCTTTCCCAGGCTAGCGGTTGGAGTCTCTTTTTTACCTAAGCCAAATGTGTCGTGAAATTTGGTAACAGCAGCGATATTATTCTTCATGTTGTTTAGTTTAATTGTATTTTTGTATCCGTAAAATTACAAATTTATGTTTAGTACCGGTCAATGGGTTTTTGCTGCCGTTTTTGCAGTTGGTTTTATAGTTATTATGTTTTTCACTTACGGAAAAGATAAAAAATTACATAAAAAATATTATAAAGGCAGCCTCTGGATACTACTAGGCTTTATTATTTTCATCCTACTTCTACTAGCGGTTAAAACCTACATAAAAGGATAAAAGCTCAATAAAACACATTACTCTTTCTTACAAAAAATACCCATTAATGGGTATTTTTTTGTGCTTTATCGAACCCTACATTTACTGAAACAATTAAACCAAATAATTATGAAAAATTTATTACTACTTACAGTACTTGTTCTAAGCACTAGCTTTACAACCAATGCAGCAGCTTTATCGCCCGAAAAAGACGATCTCGTTGGAAAAAAACGGGTTCAATTAGGTGTTTCTGAAACAGATGCTGAAATCTTTATAAATGGAAAACTTGTGGGTAAAGGGAATACCGAAGTAACCGTACCGAAGAAAGATTGCGTAACAGTAATCGCTAAAAAAATCGGATTTCTTACAGAAAAAATTGAATTCTGTAACCAAAAAGGAATGACCAAACCTCCTAAAACATATTTTATTGAAATGAAACGAGACGATGCTTTTGATGCTTCCGTACAAACGGATATTGCAAATATTGATATCGAAATGAAGGTAAACAACATGGAAAAAGACAAGGCTTGGAAATTAATCAACCAAATTGCACTTTCTTATATCGATGTAATAGAAATGACAGATAAAGAAACTGGATATTTACGTACAGCTTGGTCTCTAAAAACGTTTAAGCAAAACACCATCCGTACTAGACTTATTATCAAAGAAGCTTCTACAAACCCATTAGTGTTTAAAGCTAAATTGGTAAGCGAAGAGTCTGGACATGCCATGACTAGTGTAAAAAGCGATGAGTTGTATCATGAATGGGATCGTGTTCTAAGAAGTTACAGTAATATTATTGGGGAGTTCCAAGCACGTGTTAAATAATAGTTATACCTGCACTTCCTAAAAAAAGAAAACTAGCCAAGTTTTGTTTCATATTTATATGTAAAAAACCTCCCTGAAATTATTCAGGGAGGTTTTTGATTTAAGTATAATCTATATTTTAGTTTTCTACTGGTAAATTTCCGTAGTTTTTAGAATACATCAACATTTGTTCTTCAAAAGAAGTAGGTTGCTCAATACTGAAACTTTCAATTTCACCTTCATCATTCATTTTCGGAACAATAACAGGGTTTACAAAACCACTGTAAGGAGGCGACTTAAATTGCTTGTTTCTATCCAATACTTGCTTGTGAAGGTCTTGATCTACTTTTACTCCATAATCTTCAACCAGCGCTTTAGCAGCCTCATAATCTCCTTCTGAAGTGATACGCTGTGTTTCGCGCAATAGTTGTCCAAAAATATCACGTAACTTTTTGTAATCCTTGATATCATAATAGGTTTTTCCATCACGGGTTACTTTCTCAATTACACCATCATCTTTACCTTTTTCATAGGCCCAAGCACTTACCCATTGACGGTTACGCATGTGTGCTTCTTCTACATCATCTCCTAATTCTAAACGGACTAATTGACCAACTAAACCATTACGGATGTACCCATCGTAAGCAGCTTTTCCTGTTTTTTCCCAATCATCGGTAAGCCCCAACTCTTGAATTTTTGGATCCATTAAATAATACAATCCAAAAAGATCGGCACGACCTTCTTCAATCGTAGACTTATAACTTTTCAAGGTTTCTTTTGGTGTACCAACACCTTCATTTATCTGTCCAGAAGCATGTCCTACCACTTCGTGAAGGGCTGTATGCAATTTATCTGCATTTTTACCGTATTCTTCTTCTAGTTCTATTTCTTCTTCATCATTTGCAAACTCGTGTAAACGACCGCTTCCGCCGGCATTATTATAAGCGTTTATAATATTACCTAAAGAAACCGATTTACTTCCATGTGATTGTCGTATCCAGTTGTTGTTTGGTAAATTTACACCTATTGGCGTACTTGGCGAAGCATCACCTGCTTCTCCAGCAACAACAACAGTTTTATAAGAAACACCCTTTACACTGTCCTTTTTATGTTCTTCCATTAATGGCGAGTTGTCTTCAAACCACTGTGCTTCTTTTGAAAGTACAGCCATTTTTTTAGACATATCGAAGTCTTTAATTTGTACAATCGTTTCATAAGAGCCTTTATACCCTTTTGGATCGTTATACACTTCAATAAAACCATTGATCCAATCAATATCGCCTTCGGTAGATTCTACCCAAGCAACAGCATAATCATCCCAAGTATCTAAACTTCCAGTTTTATAATACTCAATTAATAAACCTAATGCTTTTTCTTGATTTTCGTCTTCAGCAACACCTTTTGCTTTTTCTAACCACTCGATAATTTTATCGATTGCTGGACCGTACATTCCGCCACTTTTATAGGTTTTTTCTACTAATTTGCCATTTTCTTTAACTAGTTTAGAGTTTAAACCCACTTCAATAGGCTCATCTTTATTCACCTCAATTGCTCCGTAATACTTTTCTACATCGGCAGTTGTTACGTTAGGGCCATAAAAATTAATAGCACTTTCTTTTACAATATCAGCATCTTTGCTAAGGTTTACTTTTTTAGAATCTTTATCATTAAATAATACTTCAAAAGCTTCACCAGTAAGTTCAGTATTTGTTTCATCTAGCAACGTTTGAAGATACTCTTTACTGAAATCAGGCTTCATTTTAGCCGTACTGTAGTGGTGGTGAATTCCGTTAGAGAACCAAACTCTTTTTAAATACGTTTCAAAACTTTTCCAGTCTTCAGTATTTTTATCTCCTTCATATGTAGTATAAATCTTCTCAAACGCCTCACGTATCTTTAAATTATGACGATAGTTTTGATCCCACATGATATCACGCCCAGCTAAACCCGCTTGAGTAAGGTAATACACCAATTTTTGCTCTTTAAGAGAAAGATCTTCCCATCCCGGAATCTGATAGCGCAGTACCTTAACATCACCAAACTCATCTGCTTGATAATTAAAGTCGTCGGTTTTCACCTCAGCAACTTCTTGGTCAGATTTATCTTTCTTTTCTTCAGCACAAGAAAAAAACAAAAACCCAGTCATAGCAGCAGCTATAATAAAAGTATTCTTCATTTTGTTGATTTTTAAATTTCAACAAATGTAGTAAATTCATTTTACTCAAAGAAGGTTTATAAACTATGCTATTGTGTTAAAATGATTATCTTTATGGATTATAACCAACAAACTCACCTACATGAAAATTTTAAAATACCTCTTATTCTTACTCCTAATCGTACTTATTGGTGGCGCTATTTATTTTGCCACAAAAGATGGCAGTTTTGATGTTGCTGAAACAAAAGTTATAAATGCCCCAGCTGAAGTGGTTTATAACAATGTAAAAGACTTTAAGAGTTGGCCACAATGGGGACCTTGGATGGAAGAAGATGAAAATATAAAAATTGATTATGCTGAAAAAACGGAAGGTGAAGGCGCTTCGTATTCTTGGACAAGTGAAGCTGTAGGCGATGGTTCCATGAAAACCGTAAAGGTAATACCCAATAAAGAAATTCAACAAGAGATTATTTTTAATACGCCTATGGGCGATAGCAAAAGTGATGTGTATTGGTATTTTGAAGAAACTGAAAAACCAGGACAAACAAAAGTTACTTGGGGTATGAAAGGCGAGCAATCGTTTATGGAAAAAGTTTTTATGTCTTTTCAAGAGGATGACATGGAAACTGGTATTTCAACGATGTTTACGAGTGGATTAAACAATCTTGAAGAAGTTGTAGAAGAAAGTATGAAACAATACACTATTAATGTTGATGGTATTACACGGTACAGTGGAGGCTATTATATGTACAATACCACAGCAGCAAAACAAAGTGAAATAGGTGAAAAGATGGGACCAATGCTTGGTCAAGTTATGGGGTATATGCAACAAAACAACATACCATCTTCTGGTATGCCATTTACAATTTATAATAATATAGATGAAGCAAACGGTGCTGTAATCTTTTCAGCAGCCATTCCAGTTAAAGATAGAGTTATTACTCCTGACGGCAGTCCTGTTTTAACAGGATTTATGGAATCTACTACCGCTGTAAAAACTACGCTTAAAGGAGATTACACGAACCTGCCAGAAGCGTATGAAACAGCAAAAAAATATATTGCAGAAAACAACTTGGAAATAGACACCAATGCCAATATGTTTGAAGTATATGCTACAGATCCAGGTGACGTCCCTAATCCCTCAAATTGGATTACTGAAATATACATTCCTGTGGTTCAAAAAACAAAACCAGAAGCGTTTTAAATGAAACAACTATTATTGGTATTTATCGGTGGTGGCGTAGGCAGTTCACTACGCTATTGGATAAGTAAGTACTTAAATAGCGCACAAACCGGAATTCCCTACGGCACATTTTCCGCCAATATTATAGGTAGTTTTATTATTGGAATTGTATTGGGCTTAGCTTTAAAAAATAGTTCTGTTTCTCAAAATACTATATTATTAGTGGCTACAGGTTTTTGTGGTGGTTTTACTACGTTTTCTACGTTTGCTTATGAAAATCACATCTTTTTAAAATCGGGAGATTTTATGAGTTTTGCACTCTACACATTGGCGAGTTTTGTTATTGGTTTTGCTGCAGTATTTGCAGGAATGTACCTCGTTAAATTTATTTAATGTTTGCCAAAAGCTTTCACTCCAGCTTCAATCCTGATTAATAAATCGTTCTCTTCTGGCGGAATGGGACACGAATACTTTGCATTATAAGCACAATACGGATTGTATGCTTTATTAAAATCTAACACAATGGTTTCTCCCTCAGGAATTCGAGCGTCTAAAAACCGTCCTCCTCCATACGATCCGTCTCCGCTGGTTAAATCGGTAAATGGCAAGAAGAGATAATCTTCGTAACCTGGTTCATCATAAGGTTCGGTGTTTTTATATAAATTCAGTTGTAGTTGTTTTCCTTTTATTGTGAAATGTGCTTCTCCATACTTCACATATTCAGGTAATCGCTCTGTGGTAGTTGGCATTAAAAAAGGTTCTTCATCTGGTGTCCTAATAAATTTTGCGGTTACCCTATACTTCAAATCAATTGGGTAAAATGCCAATTCTTCAAATTCTTTAAAATCTTCTTCTGTTAAAATAGTGGTTTCAGCAGTACCGAAGTCTTTATTTTCTGAAGCTTGATGCGTTTTAATTTCCTGAATAATTTCTTCCTTAGTTTGCGCTAAAGTGAAAAAAGAAATTAATAATACAACCGAAGTGAAAAGGTATTTCATATCTGTCTCTTATACACATCTGACGCTGCCGACGACTCCTTACGTGTAG
>CAJXPE010000033.1 GCA_913057965.1 uncultured Marixanthomonas sp.
GAGATGTAGAGAGGTCTCGTGGGCTCGGAGATGTGTATAAGAGACAGGCCTTGTTCCTTATTCTTTCTTTTTTAGTACGGCTAAGTTTTCTAATCTGGAATTTTTCAGAGGTAAACACCAACTTTTTTGTACTTGGGAATACGTTCCTTGTTGGGTTCTTATTTGATTTGGCAACTATTTCGTTTTTCACGCTGCCTTATCTTGTTTATTTATTGGTTCTTCCTAAAAAGTGGAATGGAAGTGCTCTTGATAAGATTATCACCTATATTGGGTTCTCCATTGGGGTGCTGATTCTCTACTTTTCATTTTTTGGTGAATTTACTTTTTGGGACGAGTTTGAAAGGCGTTACAACTTTATTGCAGTAGATTATCTTATTTACACCTATGAAGTCATAGAAAACATAAATGAGTCTTACCCGTTGCCTATCCTCATTTCGTCCATGCTCGTTTTGGTGCTAGCCAGTATCCTAATTATATACAAACTAGGATATTTTAAAATCGCTTTTATTAGTGACACCCCATTTAGACAAAAACTATATGCGGCCATTCCTTGGGTTCTAATTGTGGCTGTCTCCAGTATTTTTATAACCAATAAACAGGCAGATTTTTCAAAGAATAGATATAACAACGAGCTTGCCAAAGCAGGGATTTATTCTTTTTTTGCTGCTTTCAGGAATAATGAATTGCCCTATAAGGATTTCTATAAAACAATTGACAGACAACAAGCCTTTACTTACTTAAAATCGGTTTATCGTGATGCTGGGGATTCATTGATTGAACCTAATGAAAATTCAATTTATCGAAGGGTGAAAAACAGTGATAGCATTAGTATGCTTAAAAAGCCCAATGTTATTTTCATATGTGTTGAAAGTTTAAGTGCCGACTTTATGACCACTTTTGGCAATACTGAAAATATAACTCCTACGTTGGATTCTTTAGCAACCAAGAGTATATTTTTCACAAATCTATTTGCAACAGGTACCCGTACTGTTAGAGGAATGGAAGCCATTACGCTTTCCATACCGCCATCGCCAGGAAGGAGCATTGTAAAACGAAAAAAGAATCAGGGCCTTTTTACCATTGGGGAAGTTTTTAAACAAAAAGGGTATACCCGAAATTTCTTTTATGGTGGGGATGGGTATTTTGATAATATGAACACTTATTTTGGGGGTAATGGCTTTAACATCGTCGATCGGGGGCGTGGGTTCTTGCTTGACAAAAGTATTACTACTACCCGTACCAACATAGAAGACGATGAAGTAACTTTCGAAAACGCTTGGGGGGTTTGCGACATGGATATCTACAACAAGGTCTTAAAAAAGGCAGCTATTGCGCACCAAAACGGAAATCCTTTTTTCGATTTTGTAATGACCACTTCAAACCACAAACCATACACCTATCCCAAAGGAAAAATAGACATTCCCTCTGGTAGTGGTAGAAGCGGAGCTGTTAAATACACCGATTATGCGATAGGTGAATTCTTAAAAAAAGCAAAAACAAAGCCTTGGTTCAACAATACCGTATTTGTAATTATGAGTGATCATTGTGCCAGTAGTGCTGGTCGATGGGAGTTGGATATTCACAATTATAAAATCCCGGCTTTTATCTTTAACCTACCCGATGAAAACCCGCAAAAGGTGGATAAATTATGTTCTCAGATTGATTTATTCCCCACCTTGTTCGCACTTTTAGACTGGGATTATAATTCTAATTTATTCGGAAGAAATAGTTTGAGTATGCACCCTGAAGAGGAACGTGCATTTGTAGGCAATTATAGAAAATTAGGGTATCTAAAAAACAATGATGTGATGGTACTTGATGAGCAGGCTCATGCAAACTTTTATAATTGGAACCCTTTAGATAATAGCCTAACGAGCAAAGCTGTTGATGAGACTTTTCTTAAACAGACAATTTCCTATTATGAAGTTGCAGACGATTTATACCGAAACGATGGATTGAAATTAAAAAAATAACGGTTGACAAGTATTCATTTTATAATAAACCCAATTGCGGGAAAAGGAAATCACAAGTTGACGAAGGTCCTTTTAGAAGACTATTTTGAGCCATCCTGTTTTACAATTTCAGTAAAGGAAACCGGTTATAAAAAGCACGCCGCACAATTAGCAAAAACCGCTATTAACGAAGGGGCAAATATTATTGTAGCTTGTGGAGGCGATGGCACTATAAACGAAGTGGCCACCGCACTAGTTGGCACAGATATAAAACTTGGCATTATCCCAATTGGTTCTGGAAATGGGCTAGCTTCCAATTTAAATATTTCAAAAAATAACAGAGAAGCGATTTTGGCCATTAAAGCCGCAAAATCCATTAAAATTGATGTGGGTAGTGTTAACGGCACCTATTTTTTTAGCAATACTGGCTTTGGTTTTGATGCTGATGTGATTAAAAATTATGAAGCTTCAGAAAGGCGGACGCTTTCCTGTTATATAAAAGCATCCCTTACTTCATTCAAAAATTATAACAAGAACAAGAAACTGGTTATAAAAATCAATGGAGTTAACGAGGTTATCAACCCTTTTTTAATTTTTATCTCAAACTCGAACCAATTGGGATATTCGTTTAGCCTTACTCCTAAAGCATCACTGCAAGACGGTTTGCTTGATGTGGTACTAGTACCGAAAATTGGAAAACTGAAAATGCTGCTTTTCGGAATATGTATGCTCATTAAAAAACCAGAAATATTGCCTTGGGTACAATGTTTTAAATCAAATTCACTGTCTTTATTGCGGAAGGAAGGAGCCTTTTTTCAGTCTCAAATTGATGGGGAGTTGGTTACCATAAAAGAATCTTCCGTTTCAGTAACAATTAAAAGTAAAGCACTTAGCATAATCATTTAAAATAGCTGCTTCTTGTTTTCATAGCAAATTCCCTTCTTTAGATTTCCTTTAGATTCCCTTAAAATTTCAAAAAGAATCTTATCGCATCTTTATTAAATAAAAAAACTGCCTATAGATAGACTTATACTTTAATTAAAAATTTCAATTTAATGATTGTCTATCTACAAAGCCTAAAATCTTCCATAGCAGCAACTGCTCTTGTTTTTTTCTTGCTGTTTTCACAAGTTGCTTTATCTCAAGATACCAGTGAAACCAAGCCACAGGTTGGCACTACCCAGAAAATTGGGGATGTGATCCTTATCGCTTTACCGGCAGCAACATTGGGCACAAGTTTTATTATTGGGGATGAACCCGGGGCATGGCAGTTTACAAAGGGGTTGCTGCTTACTGAAGCTGTGACCTATGGTTTAAAACTGAGCATAAATAAACAACGACCGGATAGGAGTAATGATAATGCCTTTCCGTCGGGACACACTTCGACTGTTTTTCATAGTGCCGGTTTTATCCATAGACGCTATGGGTTTACATATAGCATTCCTGCATATTTATTAGCGGGATTTACAGCAGCGAGTAGGATAGATTCCAAAAAACATGATATACTCGATGTTCTTGCCGGAGCGGCCATTGGTTTGGGGAGCAACCTACTTTTTACAACTGAGTATCAACAAGAACACATGGAACTTACTTTCAGCAGTGGGGATGGTGACTACATGTTGGGGTTTAAATATAAATTCTAAAGGTATGAAGATTCATTTTATAAGAGTGGCCTTTTTAATAGTAATGGCTTTCCCTGTAAGCAGTTTTGCTCAAGAAGAAATGGAATCTCTTGATGAAATCAGATCGGAAACAGCATTAGAACATGTGGGTGATGTCGCTCAGTTTGCCCCAGCAGCATTATCAGTCTTTGCCATACTTATTCACAATGATAAAGAGGGGGCTTGGCAATTTGTAAAATCGGTTGGGGCCAATTTAGCGGCAACATATATAATTAAATATGCAATTAACAAAAAAAGGCCTAACGGGGCTCCCGATGGCCATGCATTTCCTTCGGGGCATACATCGGCTGCTTTTCAAGGAGCATCATTTGTGCAAAAACGCTATGGTTGGGAATATGGAATACCAGCTTATGTGGTGGCCGGCTTTGTAGGGTACAGCCGTGTAGAAGGTTTAAATGACCGGCACGATTGGTACGATGTTATAGCTGGTGCTGTGGTGGGAATAGGAAGTAGTTACTTGTTTACAACGCCTTATTTGCAGGATCATTATAAGCTTACCTTCAATAGCGGCAATGGTGATTTTTTAATTGGTATTAACTATAAATTTTAAAAACATGGCACTACGGACCGAATTTAAAAAACAAGGTGATTTTCTCTTTAAACATAGAAGCTATTTTCCATTGCTGTTTGTAGTTATAGGCCTCGGGGTGTCACTGCATGGCGAATATTTTGAAGCTGAATTGGTGGGAAGCATAGAAACCGATTATTATGAACTTATTGCCCTTGGCGTTTGTATTTTAGGTTTATTAATTCGGATAAAAACCGTCGCTCATACCCCTAAGCATACTTCAGGGAGAAACACTACCGAAGGTCAACTTGCCCAACAACTTAATACTAACGGAATGTATTCGTTAGTACGCCACCCTTTGTATTTGGGCAACTTTTTTATGTGGTTGGGAGTTGCCATGCTTACTGAAAATCTTTGGTTTATAGTCGCATTTGCCTTGCTTTACTGGTTGTATTATGAGCGGATCATGTATGCGGAAGAAAGTTTTTTAATTTCAAAATTTGGTAACGAATATATTGAATGGGCGAGGAAAACACCCGCTTTTATCCCAAGCTTTACAAGTTTTAAAAAAGAAAAATATCCTTTTTGTGTAGGGAAAGTACTAAAAAAAGAGAAGAATGGATTAGCGGCAATTTTCTTATTGTTTTGGCTGTTTGAATGGTCTGGAGATTTAATTGAATACAAGCGCATCCATATAGACTTTGACTTTTGGTTCTATGCTGCCGTTATCAGTACAATGCTCTACCTTATACTGAAGGTAATGAAAAAGCGAAATATGCTAAAAGAAACAAATGTTTAAATCTTCACGAAATAGGGTGTTGATAAACAAAATTGCATAAAAAAGATATAAAATGATTGACACTAATTTAATAGAAAAAGTAAGGGCTTACTGTAAATCTATAATTGAAGAAAGCAGGTGCAAGGATTTACCTTTTCATAATTGGAAACATACTAAGGATGTAGTCCATGCTTCAAAGTCTATAGCCTATAACGAAAACCTACCTGAAGAAAAAATTGAAGAATTGTTGATTGCAGCTTATTTCCACGATATAGGTAACATACAAGGGCCAGTTGAACACGAAGATTTAAGTTGTGAATATGCACAGGGTTTTCTTGGAAAAGAAGTATACGCAAGCCATCGAATAGAAAACGTATTAAATATAATCAATGCCACAAAACTGCCACAAAACCCAAAAACTCTTCCTCAAAAAATAATTTGTGATGCAGACCTTGCACATTTGGGTAAAAAGAATTTTACAACAAGGAACTCGATGTTACGAAAGGAATGGTCAATTTTTAATGATCAGAAATACACAGACGAGCAATGGATTAATATGAATATTGATTTTTTGAAAAACCATAACTATCACACTGAGTTTGCTCAAAAAAATTACGCACAGCAAAAGAAGGAAAATATAGAATTGCTACAGGTAAAATTAATATAGGTTCAACCTCGTGGCTTTTCAAGAAGGTAAACTATTGGACAGGTATTACATAGTAACTGATTTAAAAAATAAAGATTGATTGATTTTACATATCAATTTTATGCTTATTTATGTCAAAATCAAAATCAAACAGCTTTTTAGGATCAACCTCCAAAAGGCTTGCAATTTTTAAAATAGTTTCAATGGTGGGATTCCCTTGACCATTCTCATATTTACTATAGTTGCTTGTATCAAAAGAAGAATTTGTTGCTACTTTATGATAAGTTTTAAATTTTTCTTCCCTTAATTTATTTAAATTTTTAGAGAACTCCTTCATATAAATCTTTCGTACTGCCTTACTGTCCATGTTATGTTGTTATGACAACAAGTTTATAATTCTTATAATAAATTTTATGGTGATATATTACCACAAAAGAAAAAAAGTATTATATTTGATTGATATTAATATATTTGCGAAACTTCTTATAGAAAAAATTTGAAGCATTCGCTTTGAATCTCGCTTTTGAAAACTGGTAATTTTTATGCAACGAGATGATAAGTGTAAGTGCTCACGACCCGGGCGTGGGCTCACTTATTGTTGCCTGGTATACCAGTACCTCAAAAGCAGTAAGTTGAGACCTGCGCCTTTTTGTATTTGGCTCGGCACAAAATTTTCTTTTCAACTTTTCTTCAAAGCACCTTCTTTTCTATGCTATTTAGTGTTGCAACTAACCAATTAAACCTGCCTATGGATAAAACCTATAATTAAAAGCATTAAAAAAGGCCTCCACACCCTGTTGCGCATAGTGTAAAAGGCCCTAATTAAATTATTGTCTAATCTAATCAATGCAAAAATATGAAAAATTATTACAGGTATAGCTATGCCTTAAAAGTATTAATCTGCTTTTCGTTTCTATTGTTTTTTTCCATAACGATCTGGGCCCAGAATAAACCTTATTTAGTAACGGGTATCGTTCAGGATAAATCAGAACCTTTGGCAGGTGTAAATGTTATATTAAAAAACAAAAACAAAGGTACCATTACTGCTTTTGATGGCACGTTTGCCATCAATATGATTGCAACGGATACATTGGTTTTCACCTTTTTGGGCTATAAACATCAAGAAGTGCCCTTCAAAGGAGAAACAGAGTTAAGAATAATTATGGTGCCCAGTCCCACATCACTGGATCAAGTGGTTATAAATGCAGGGTATTATAAAGTAACCGAAAAGGAGAAAACAGGGAGTATCAGCCGCATAGGCTCAAAGGAAATCGAGGATCAAATATTAATGAACCCCATTGCTTCTTTAAAAGGAAGAATGACCGGGGTTAAGGTTACGCAAGGTTCCGCAATTCCCGGTAGTGGTTTCGAGGTTACTGTCCGTGGCAAGAGCAGTATTCTTGCCGGTAATAGGCCTCTTTACGTTATTGATGGTGTACCCTTCAGTTCAGAGAGCCTCAGCGCTAGGGATGTATCGGGTGCCAGTATCCCCTTAGGGGATTTTAGTCCGTTCAGTTTTTTAAACCCCGCAGATATTGAAAGCATCGAAGTATTAAAAGATGCTGATGCCACGGCTATTTATGGTTCCCGGGGGGCCAATGGCGTTGTTTTGATTACCACAAAAAAGGAGTATAGGGGGGCAACAAGATATGCTTTTACGGCAAAGACCAGCTTAGGCCAAATAGCTAAAAAACAAAAACTGTTGAATACCCAACAGTATTTACAGATGCGGGAACAGGCTTTCAACAACGATGGCATAACAGAATATCCACCCTATGCCTATGATGTCAACGGTACTTGGGACCGCAACCGTTATACCGATTGGCAGGAGGTGTTACTGGGCGGTACGGCCTTTACACAAGAATATAAGGCTTCTGTTTCCGGCGGTAACAAATCCACTTCTTTTTTGCTTAGTGGTGGTTACCACAACCAGTCCACCGTTTTTCCCGAAGATGACCGGTATCGGAGGGCCAATGGCTTGGCAAAATTATCCCACCGTTCCTCGAATGACAATTTTAAGGTTTCGTTTTCAACGGCCTATGCCCATGAAAACAATCAACTCCCCGGTACTGATTTGAGTTATCAGGCATTGATTCTACCCCCTAACGCACCCCCTTTGTACAACGATAATGACACCCTCAATTGGGAGGATGGCACTTTTAACAATCCCTTAGGGGCATTGGAGGGCGATTTGGTTTCCAAACGAAATAGTTTATTGGTAAATACTCAATTGGATGTTAAACTCCTAAATAACCTAACCTTAAAAACAAATATAGGCTATCAGGACTCAAATTTAACCGAATATCATTCTTATCCCCATACCAGGTTTCCACCGCAATACGGTTTAGGGAGTGAGGCCTCTGCCATTTACACAAATGATGGCTCTCGAAACTCATGGATTGTAGAACCGCAATTGTCATATAGCTATACACAGGGGAAAAACAAATTTGATCTCCTGTTAGGGTACACGGCCCAACGGGAGGTTTCCAACAGTTTTTCGCAATATGCGGAAGGCTTCGCCAACAATGCACAGTTGCTAAACCTAACGGCCGCCAATTTCTTGAAGGTTACCGATGACGCTCAAAAAGTATATGACTATCAAGCAATCTTTGGCAGGATTAACTATGCACTGTTAGATCGCTATATCTTGAACCTTACGGGGCGTAGGGACGGTTCCAGCCGCTTTGGTCCCAATAACCGTTTCGCCAATTTTGGTGCGCTGGGCGCTGCTTGGCTGTTTTCTGAAGAAAGCTTTACAAAAAACACCTTGCCTTGGCTCAGTCACGGAAAGTTGCGGGGGAGCTATGGTTCCACCGGTAATGATCAGATAGGAGACTACCGGTATTTTAATTCCTATGGCAGTAGTGGGGTTCCGTACAATGGCATCATTGGCCTGTACCCCACCGCTCTTTATAATCCCGATTTTGGATGGGAAGAAAACAGAAAGTTGGAGGTAGCGCTTGAACTCGGTCTGTTGAATGACAGGGTTACTGCCCAAGTTAACTATTATCGCAACCACTCCTCCAATCAGTTGGTGAATATCCCCCTGCCAGGTACAACGGGATTCCCTAGTATTTTGGGCAACCTAGATGCCTTGGTGGAGAACAAAGGGTGGGAATTTGAAGTGAACTCCATCAATGTGAAATCAGGTAACTGGAAATGGAACACTTCCTTTAACCTTACCGTTCCCAAGAATGAACTGTTGGAATTCCCCAATCTTGCCAACAGCACCTATGCCAACAGCTATGTTATTGGCGAGCCAATAACAATCAAAAAGGTACTGCATTACACTGGGGTAGATCCCCAGACAGGCGTTTATATGTTTGAGGATTATAACGGGGACGGTGAAATAACCACCCCAGATGATCGGCAGGCCATTGTTGACACGGCACCAGAATGGTACGGCGGTTTATCCAATACCATTCAATATGAAAACTTGCAGCTGGATGTTTTTTTCCAGTTCAGCAAACAAATGGCCCAAAACATAAACCGCTGGGGAACCACCCCGGGAGCCATGACCAATCAGCCCATTACCGTACTCGATGCTTGGATGGCCCCTGGAGACCAAACAAATACGCAAGCTTTTACGGCAGGCCTTAATTATGAGCGTTCGGTGGCTGCGTACAACATAAGTCAAAGTGATGCTGCTTTTAGTGATGCCTCCTTTTTAAGGTTAAAGAATGTGTCGGTATCCTATGTGATTCCAAATATTCTTCACGGTACTTCCAACGTAAAAGTATTTATCCAAGGTCAGAATTTGTTTACGCTCACAGATTTTAAAGGGCAGGACCCCGAACAAACACAGGGCTTTATACCGGTACTGCGTTGGGTGGGCGCCGGGGTTACATTAACTTTTTAAAAACACATACTATGAATATATTTATAAAAAATTATGCACACCTATCTTGGTTTGGAAAGCTTTTGATAGTTGTACTTTTTGGGGTACAGCTATCCAGTTGTGAAAAAGCGCTTGAACCTGAATACCCTGATTCCCTACTTTCTGAAACGGCTGTTTTTCAAAATGAGACTACAGTGGATGCCGCTTTGGCAACCGTATATGCCGGCCTTCGCGACAACAGTCCCGTTAGCGGTGGCGTAAGAGGAATGAATGTTCTTTTAGGCCTGTATGCCGATGAGCTCAATTACTACCGTGAGGATGCCCAGATTGATAATGCTTTTTATAACCATACCGTTCTTCCCAACAATACTGCAGTAGCTGATTTTTGGAACAGCAGTTATACCCTTATATATAATACAAATAGCATCATAGAAGGACTTAAAACGTCCACTATAGAACCATCCCAGAAAGAACAATTTATGGGGGAAGCCTATTTTCTTCGAGCTTATGTGCATGCTTATCTCGCAAAGCTCTTTGGGGATATACCCTATATAAAAACCACAAACCATACTGAAAATGCAACCGTTTCCCGATTGCCTTTACAAACAGTATATCAATCAGTGGAACAAGATTTAAAAACTGCTAAAAACCTATTGCCAAGTGTGGAAACAAGTGGTGAGCGGTTGCGGGTGTCAAAGAGTGTGGCCACTGCTATGCTTGCAAGGCTGCACTTAATTTCAGGGCAATGGAAACAGGCATATAACGAAAGCAATGCGGTAATTGCCGATGGCACCTATATATGGCAACCTGATCTGAACAGCGTCTTCCTTAAGGAAAGCCCTTCCACCATATGGCAACTGAAACCTGAGTTTGAAGGTTCAGGGACCAAGGAAGGAGAAACCTTTATTTTTGATTTCGGACCGCCATTCCTCTATGCCCTCACCCAAGGCTTTATGACAGATTTTGAGCCTGGGGATCTTCGCAGGGAAGCTTGGACACGTGAAATAACGGACGGATCGGTAAGCTGGTACCATCCCTTTAAATACAAACAGAATATGTTTGGGGGCAGCAGCACCGAATATTCCATTCTTTTCCGTTTGGCCGAACAATATTTGATACGTGCAGAATCCGCTCTCCAATTGGGTGATCTACAGCTGGCGAAAGATGATATCAATACCATCCGGCTCCGTGCCGGCCTTGCACCCACCCCCGCCAATACGGTAGAAGAGCTCCAGAACGAATTGAGCCATCAAGTTAGGTATGAGCTTTTTACCGAGCAGGGACATCGCTGGTTTAATTTGAAAAGAACAGAAACTGCCAGTCAGGTTTTAGGCAGCCTTAAACCTGGCTGGAAAAACACAGATGTCCTGTTGCCCATTCCGCAACAAGAACTCATCCTTAATCCTAATTTAAAACCTCAAAACCCCGGTTATTAATATGAAACAGTCAAATATACACAACAGTAGATACAGTAAAGGAATTAGCCTAATCCCTATAATTTTTTTCATATGTGTCTTGGTCGCTTGCCCTTTATGGGGGCAGGCTGTGCCATTAAAAAAAACAGTAGGACCCAAAGATTTTTCTAAGTGGCACACCTTACGATTTCCACAGATTTCCGGTAACGGTAAATGGATATCCTATCTATTGGATTATGAACAACAGCAGGATACCTTATTTGTTCTGGACAGCAAGAGAAGAAATAAATTTAAATTTCCCGGTGGCCATTTGGGACAGTTTGAGCCCAATGATAACCCTTCCACGTTTTCATTTAACGATAAGCAAAAAGGAGTCGGGATATTAAATTTAAAAACCGAGAAAACGATTTGGGATAGGAAAGCACAACGGTTTGAATATACAAAAGACGGGAGTTATCTGGCCTGTTATACACCCAAGAAGCAAGACGGGTATCTGAAACTGCTCAATCTTAAAATGAATGAAAATACGGTTTTTAATGGGGTTCAGCACTTTAAGTTTGATCCTACCGGTAAGAAGGCCGTACTGATTGTGGGCGATTCCATTCAAGGGGACAGAGTTTCACTACTGCGATTAGATGATATGGAGAATACGCTGATAGTGAGTAGCCCTAATTCAGAATTTTTATTGCCCACTTGGAATAAAGAAGGGGACGGCTTTGTGTTTATGGAAAGTACCAAAAATGCTAAACAACGTCTTTATTATTACCAAGATACAAAGACGCCAATCTTGAAGGAACTTGAAAATCATGATCTAAAGGAATTAAACGGAGTAGGAATAAGTAGGCGCAACCTTTCTTTCTCCAAGGATGGTAAAAGGGTCTTTTTTTGGACCCAAGATCTGGATAACAGGATGAAAGAAGAAGAAATAGATGAAGTTGAAGTCCTCGTAAAGGTACAAATATGGAAGGGCACCGATAAATGGATCTATCCAAGGCAAAAACAGGAAGGGCAGTTTAACAAAGATAGATTGGCAGTGTGGTGGCCCCAAACAAAACGGGTTTTTCAAATAGGTACTGCGGAACAACCTGAGGCCATTCTAACGGGGGAGCAAAAATTTGCACTTACGTACAACCCCTTAACTTACGAACCACAGTATCGTGACATAGCGGACTCTGACTATTATATAGCAAATCTGGAAACTGGAGAGAAAAAGTTATGTATTAATAAGCTGCCGATTGCGTGGGATTATCTCAGTATCTCGCCAAATGGTGAATTTATAGCCTATTTTAAAGATTGTAATTGGTGGTTTTATAATATCCTGACCCATGAACACTTGAATGTGTCCAATGAAATAGATGTTTCCTTAAAATACAAATACGCCCCGCACTCGGTTGACGAAACACCGTATGGCTATATGGGGTGGACCGCAAATAATGAGTTTTTGGTGTATGACAAATATGATATTTGGAAAATAAGCGCAACACAAAGGCCTGATCGCCTTACCAAAGGAAGGGGCATACAGAAACAATACAGGGCATACAATAATCTTTATCGAGGCTTTTATAGGTTCTGGAAATTTGATAAAAATAAAATATATGATTTATCTGAAGAGAACCTGTTTTCGGTTCGTGATTCTTTATTTAACTACGGTTATGTCAAAAGAAAACCCAATGGCACCATACAACCTTTTCTCAATGAACAGGGAAAGATCAGTCATTTGCGAAAAGCCAAATTTTCTGAAGATTATATTTATTTAAAAGAGAAGAATACCCTGGCACCGGCTATCTATAAGATAAAAGGTTCTCAATCAAAATTATTGGTGCAATCGAACCCCCAGCAACACAAATTTGCTATAGGGAAAACCGAATTGATTTCATACAAGAATGAACAAGGGGAAAGTTTACATGGTCTGCTTCACTTCCCGGATAATTATGAAAAGGGCAAACAATATCCCATGATTGTCCATGTTTATGAACTTCAATCAAAAAAATACCAGAACTATATAAATCCAAGTCATTCCAGCATGGATGGGTACAGTTATAGAAACTTAACGGCTGCGGGTTATTTTGTTCTGGAACCGGATATTGTGATTCAGCAGGGAAATCCGGGCATTTCAGCAACTGATTGTGTGGTATCAGCAGTGAGCAAAGTAATGGAAAAAGGAATAATAAAAGAAGATGCCATAGGATTAATGGGACATTCCTTTGGTGGTTATTCCACCTCCTTCATAATCTCTCAGACCAATTTGTTCTCTGCGGCAATAGTGGGCTCCGGTATATTTAACATTGTATCATCCTATCATACAGTCAATCAGAATGATGGAGTGCCCATGGTCTATATATATGAGAATGAACAGTGGCAAATGGGGAAATCTTTTTATGATGATCGGGAGGGGTATTTTCAGAACTCACCTTTATTTCATGCCAAAAGTATCAAGACACCAACATTGATATGGACAGGGAATAAAGATTATCATGCGGATTGGCATCAAAGCGAACAAATGTATATGGCTTTACGTAGACTTGGTACGGAGGTGGAGTTACTGGTTTATGAGGATGAACCCCATGTCTTAATGCTACCCCGCAACCAAAAAGACCTGACCGAGAGAATACAGAAATGGTTTGATATGCATTTGATGAAATAAAATAACACGATGTTATGTAAAAAACAGATGCCCCCGTTTGGGGGCATCTTATATTAATTGGCAATTATGGTCGCCAATTCATATAAAGGGTCTTCAAACATGAAGTCCCTCCAATTTTCCCAAATACTTGAAATCCATTATGGGTACAAATTTGGCCTTGGGTACCATCACACTTACCATAAGGTTGGCAAACCCCATCGACAAAAATATAACCTTGCTCCAGGGCAAAATCATCCTGTCCGTCCTTTTCTGTGGCAAAAGCTGCTGCAATAGCAATCATAAAAGCTGCCACAGGTAACAAAAACTTGAATTTAATATGTTTCATAATTCAAAAAATTTAAATTTATAGTTCCGACCTACTCTTTTCTACAGGTTTTCGGTCTCACCCCTGTCTTTGCAAAGAAGTATTGTTATTCAAAATGTTTCTTTTCAAGTTTATATGCTATTATATAATTTCCTTGCAAGGCATATAAAATGTTGTTTTTTATAGTAAATTCCCTTAGTTTACTATGCCTATGATCATATAGATAGAAACTGAAACGGTAACTTTGGTCTTTAAGGTCATAGACATCTATTACCGCCGCTTCATCGAGCATATCTTCAGGTTCGAGTTTGCCCAACCGAGGAGACTCGACAAATAATAAATTTCCAGTAGTAGCTATGGTCCTATTGATTAAAAGGGTATTCCCGCCTAATTTTTTTAAATCGTTGGTTTGGTTCTGGGCAATATGCATTTGGGCTTTGCTTACGGTATCAATAGTTTTTCCTGTTTCCGTTACCCGTAGGGTTTTGTCAATTATTATATATTCATTCCTGTAATAATAGATATAGACAAGCTTCTTAATTGCAGGGTTGTAGACTAGCAGACCATCCGTATCAAAAATGCCGTCTATTTGCTTCTCAAGTATCGTATCACTGAAAGTGCCTTGTATAGAGTTACCAAGTTCAATCAAGCCCAAAATATTCTCACCTGTGCTGCTACTGCTAGAACGTACGGCTATATGGTTTGAGTCTGTGGGTTGGTAGCTATTGAAATAATAATTCCCGTGCATTGAAGTGGTAGCTTTCCAATCTTTTATGGCTCCTTTTAGTAAAACAGGTACGGTACCGTCCGCAACATAAAATTTTGGAGGTACCACCCGAACCTTAACGGCACGGTAGGGCAGTTCCATTTGATCCAGTTGGATCATAGTGGTAGTGGTATCGGTAAAATCACTATCAATAACCGTCATTAACAAAGGGGCTGTGGTATTTCCTAAATAGACCTTGTCTTTCCCAATACCTGCAAAATAATAAGAACTGTATTTTAAATCGTAACTGTTTATTTTTTTAATAGGGTGAGGTATATACCGCCTTTGAAAAGCGTTGTTCCTATGCATCTTATTTTCAGAAAAGGAAAATAATAGGGTTACTGTACCTATACTTATAAGAGAAAGTAAACAAAGTAATAGCCAGATTGTTTTTAGATTCTTTGGTTTATCGAGTAAAATTGCCCCTGCTGCCATCAGAATAAAAACAAAATTGAAAAGCAAATGCTGGCCCCAGGTCATTTCTTCCAACACGCCCCCACATGAGCAGGGTACAAAATCGGCATAGTTGAGGATAATGTAGATATAGGTGGTAAAGAGTACCATCAAAAAAAAGGAAGCGTATAAGCCAATTTTTCTGAAACGGGGCAATACCAAAAATACGGCAATGAGTATTTCCAGTCCTGGTACCGACCAAGCAATAATACCAGCATAAGCACTTAGCAATGGTGATTGTGCCAGTTGAAGGGTAAAAGTTTCATAATCCAAAAGTTTACTGGTGGCAGCATACACAAACAATACTATAAAAAGAAAACTGATAACTTTTACAGTTAAATGGTATGGTACTTTAGTGCGAATCATATCTTTTGTTTCGATATGGTAAAGTTCCGAATTATAATTTATGCATAAGGGATTTGTTCTTATCGGTAGGGGATTTACTTGGGGACGACTCTGGACAACATTTTGTCTTACAAGGGTTTTTTTCGAAGGGCACTCGGGGTATATCCGTACCTTTTCTTGAACGACCTGGAAAAATGGGGAAGGCTCTTGAACCCTGTCATATGTGCGATTGTTTTTATATGCAGGTCAGTGTGCTGTACCAGCATTTTTGACTTCCTCAACCTCTCATTTTTAAGGAAGCGGTATACACTCGTCCCGTACAGTTCTTTAAACCCATATTTTAGCTTGAACTCATTGGTGCCTATTTGAAGTGCAAAATCCTTTAGGGAGGGAAAGTCCTTTTCAAGGTTGTTTATGATGATATCACGGCCCTTGCTCAATTTTCTGATATCTTCATGGTTTAAACGGATTTTTGGTTTCTTAGAATGCTTCTTTTCACCCTTTTTTTTCGTTTTTGATTTTATTACACTTCGCTTCAGGTCTTTTTCAAGTCTGTCCCGGTCGTTGGAATGATGGACCACTGTTACCAATGTTTTCTTCTGTTCAAAATGTTCACCTTTAAAAGTGGTGATATAACAAGCACTTGGGACCACAAGATTGCCTTTGGTCTTAAACGCCAGTTCCACCGAAGTTTCATAGATATCTTTTTGTTTAAGGATTTTCCAGGTATTTTTCCATTTCACTTTGGAGCTTTCATCCAAAAAGACAGCAAAAGGTTTTCCAATGATCTCTGAATACAGCGTGGATAAAATACTACAGGTAGCTTGGTTGGTGGCCTCAATATCTCCTTTGGCGTCAAGTATAAAGCTCATCTGTACTATGTGCTTAATAGTTCCGTGGGCCTGTACATACCCTTGGTGCACCATGGATTCCTGTATTTCTTCGGCCATCATGTTCAAGACGACCACCAATGCTTCTACATTGTCATTTTTGACAGAACGTTCCACCCGATAGAAAAAGTTGCCGGCACTTATTTCCATCAACATTTTTTCGATATGTTTTAACCTTTCAGACATACTTCATCAATTAAAGGGCATAGTTATCAAATAGCCATATTTTGTTGACTAAAAAACGGGGGAGCTATAAAATTTAAATCAGTTGCTTTATATAATAGCATTAAAAGCTATTTAAAAAACTTTTAGCCTCTTCAATTGATTGAAAGGAACGGTTTGGTATCGGTGGTTTATTGGTGCGGAGATAAAAACTGGACAAAACCTCTGAAACAGGTGATTCAATGATAAATGCCGCTGCCTTGATCAGGACCGAGCCCTCCGCTGCCAAATAGCCCCGTGCTGATTTATTGATTTCCTTTACCCCACGGATATCGCACAAAACCGGTAAACGTTCCCCTTGCTGCATTAAAAGGCGGTCCTTGACTATTTGTACTGCCGCATCAAAATCGATGTTCACGCCGCTGTGATATCTTATACTTAAGATGCCATCGCTTAGCTTATAGGTAGCATAATCATTTTCAAAAAAGTCCAACATGGTAAATAGAAAACTGGTATTCAATATAAATTTACAAAATTATCAACTTATGAAATAGTGGTTTGCCCATAATCCCC
Organism: uncultured Marixanthomonas sp.; assembly: GCA_913057965.1. GTDB lineage: Bacteria > Bacteroidota > Bacteroidia > Flavobacteriales > Flavobacteriaceae > Marixanthomonas. The sequence goes on from CAJXPE010000033.1 coordinate 16,957, forward strand.
ATCAAATGTTGGGTTAAAATTGTCCATAAAGGATTAAAGGTTACCTGTTAGGGATTATGTGGAAGATCGTTTTTTATATTACAACAAATGCCCCTAAATTTTATGTCATCAAAAAGAAAAGCGATGGCAAAAATCAAGCACAACAATTTTTTGGACACGGTAAATGAGGTTTTTACCGATGCCATGCAGGAAGGTGTGCTGCACCTGTATGCAGAAGGGACTGAGTTTTCAGGCAGGACCATAGAGGTCAAAAACAAAAAACTGTTCCATTTTGGGACAACGGGCTATTTAGGCCTGGAACAGGACCAGCGTTTAAAGGATGCAGCGATTAGTGCAATCAAAAAGTTTGGCACCCAATTTCCGCTTTCCAAGTCCTATATCTCCAATCCGCTCTACCGACAACTGGAAGAGAGGGTGACCGAAATGTATAACTGTCCGGTAATTATAACCAAAAACAGTACGTTGGGGCATTTAGGGGTCATTCCCAGTGCCGTAAAGGACCAAGATGCCATTATACTGGACCATCAAGTACACTGGAGCGTACAGAGTGCGGCCAAGGTCTTGAAAAACAGAAGTGTCCCCATTGATATGATCCGGCACAATAATATGAATATGCTAGAGGATAAGATAAAATCGCTGTCCCGCACCAGGAAAAAAATCTGGTACATGGCCGATGGTATCTATTCCATGTACGGGGATTTTGCACCCATCCAAGACCTAAAGGCTTTAAGTTTAAAATACCCACAACTGCACCTGTACTATGATGATGTCCATGGAATGAGCTGGGTGGGAAAAAACGGCACGGGCTATGTGCTGAGCGAACTTAAAGAGCTCTCGGATAATATTTTGCTGTTTGGAACCTTGAGCAAAACATTTGGGGCAAGTGGCGCAGTACTGGCATGTTCCAACAAAAAAATGTACAAGGAGATTAAGACTTTTGGAGGTCCTTTGACCTTCTCGGCGCAATTGGAACCAGCCTCGGTTGCGGCAGCAACCGCTTCTGCGGAAATCCACCTTACCGATGAGATATACGAGCTCCAAAAAGAGCTGAGGGAGCATATCGGGTACTTCAACGAACTTTTGGAACAGACCGACCTGCCACTAGTGGATAAAAATACCTCGCCTGTCTTCTATATAGGGACCGGAATGCCCAAAACTGGGTATAATTTTGTGAACCGTTTAATGAAAGAGGGCTTTTATGTGAATTTGGGGATATTCCCAGCGGTACCGGTCAAAAACACGGGTGTGAGGATAACCATTTCCCGGCATAATCAAAAAAAGGAGATCAAGGGGTTGGTGGATGCCATGGAGTATCATTTCCCGAAAGCCCTGGAAGACACCCATACGGATATGCGCCGGGTCTACCAAGCTTTTAATTTAAAGACCAAAGCAACAGGCAAGGATAAACTGAACCCGAAACTTACCCTGCAAATGGAAGACACCATCTCAAAGGTCGATAAACCTGTTTGGGACAGGCTTATGGGAAAAGATGGGGTCTTTGATTGGGAAGGGCTCAAATTCTTAGAGCAGGTCTTTTCTGGCAACGGAAAAAAGGAACACAATTGGGATTTTCGATATATAATTATCAATGACCAAGAGCAACACCCAATTTTGGCAACGTTCTTGACCTTGGCATATTGGAAGGATGATATGCTGGCCAGCACAAGTTTATCCAAAACTATTGAAGATGAAAGAAAGACCAAACCGTACTATCTTACCTCCAAGGTACTGGGCATGGGTTCGCTATTTACCGAAGGGGATCATTTATATATTGACAAAAAGCATCCATTGAAGCAGGATGCACTCAATGCACTCATAGAATCATTGGAACAATTGGAGCAATACCATAAATCTAAAATGACCGTGCTCAGGGATTTTAAGGCTGATAAAAAGTTCCATACTTATTTTCAAGGACAGGGGTTTGTGCGTGTAAAAATGCCAGATTCCTGTGATATCGATTTGGATGGATTTAAAGATATTGACGGGTTTACAGCCAATCTTTCCTCTAGGAACAGGCGGCATGTACGGAAAGAAATACTGGCCATAGAACCATTGTTGAAAATCGAAACATTGAAAACTTGTAGCCCGGTTCAATTGGAACAGGTCCAAGAGCTTTACAATAACGTACATCAGAATAACTTGGGGCTGAACATGTTTGCTTTCCCAAAAAAACTATTTGATAATATGTCCGCGCATCCCAATTGGGAGTTCATTACCGTAAGTGAAAGGGCACACCCTGAAAAAATCATAGGGGTGATGCTCTGTTACAACAATAAAGGCCATACATATGTTCCGGCTTTTATAGGGATGGACTACCAGTATTTGGAAAAGTTTTATACCTACAGGCAACTTTTATATCAGACAATAAAAAGGGCATTTGACCTAAACATGAAAAAGATTGCCCTGGGCATGACGGCCTCTTTTGAGAAAAGGAAATTGGGTGCCACTGTGGAAGAAAAGTATGCATACATACAGACCTCCGATAATTATACCCTAGAGCTTATGGGGATATTGGAAACAAGTTAAAACCAATAAATGGAGAGGCATATGTATGAAATACCAAAACCTAATATCCGAATTTGAAACCAAATTGGAGACTTTAGAGTCCCGTACCCAAGATATACTGTACAAAGCGGAAACAGGCATCACCCATACGGAAAAGTGTATAAAGACCCTCCGCAAACGGGTCGTAGAAAAAGGGTTTCGTTCCTTGGCGGAGGAAATAAGGTTCTTTAAGCACATAAAACCGCAGATCCTGAGCAAATTAATATACTACGCCAAGCTCTTCAGTATTGAAAGCAAGCGGCCAAGGAGCAGTGCCAAATTCCAAAAAAAATACTTGAACGACCAGATAAACAAATTGCAGGTGTATTTCAATGACAACCTGGAATTCTACCATTATTACCGCAGGGGAGCATCTACCTTGGACGAACAGTATTTTGTCAGGGGTAAATCCGACCTGCGCTCATCAACTGAATCTTTTCACTTTTTTATCGACGAACAATTCTCTACATGTCAGGACGGCACCGTAGCAACAATTATTGCATATGACATGCTGATCGTTTACCTGCAACAGGAAATAGAAAAGCTGGATACAAATACCCACGAACCTAAACTATATTCAATGAAAAAACCATCAAACCTTTTTTGGACAGGAAGCAAAACAGAACTGATCGAGTTGATATACGCCCTGCAGAGCAGTGGTGCAATCAATAGCGGTACCGCTGATATCAAGGAGCTGGCCTCCCTGTTCGAACATGTCTTTAATATAGACCTTGGGAATTACTATCATACTTTTATCGAAATACGGGCCAGAAAATGCAGCAGGACAAAATTTTTGGACGCATTGATCGAAGTATTGAGAAAACGGCTTGAAGAGTCAGATGAATAATCCCAAGTCCGCCCCAACTTGGGGTTTTATCTACAAAGGAATAATTCTTGAAATTTATATTCTTTTGATATCCGAAAACATTCGAGATACAGTAAATTAACAACAAAATCCATTAAAATTTATTTTCAAAAAAACACCCCACCTCTGGGTCAACTATTGACGAAACGTCAATAATCTTATCCAAATTTGTAAAACGAAAGTCAAATCAGGTCAGGGGCTATCAATTAAAATCACAAACCCAGATAGCTGTCTCTTATACACATCTGACGCTGCCGACGACTCCTTACGTGTAGAT
>CAJXPE010000034.1 GCA_913057965.1 uncultured Marixanthomonas sp.
CTACACGTAAGGAGTCGTCGGCAGCGTCAGATGTGTATAAGAGACAGATTAAATATTGTTCGGTTTCTGAAGCGTTCTCTATATATTCTTTAATTTGAACTTTTGTCGGTAAATCCTCTACGTTTCCTAGCATTCCCAGGTCGTTTCCAGTTAAAATTTTACTTTTCCGAATCGGTTCTGGTAACGCATCTACACCAATCCCTAACGTTCTAATTGGTTTTGGCACTTCAAACATGCCTACTTTAGATCGACTATACCAGTTTCCACCCATACGCGCTACCGTATCAATTTTAGCGGGATCTATGGCTCCTTTTCCATCCAATATTTCTTCATCGACATGGACTTTTACCACTTCGCAGATTACTAAGTTTCCAGCACCGCCTTCTTGTCCTGTTTCGATCACTTGTTTCACCTTACACTCAAACTGAACGGGCGATTCAGCTACTCGAGGTGGTTTTACGACATCAGACTTAATTTCGGTGAAACCTGCTTTTACAAATTCGTTTACACCTCTATCATATTCCGTAGAAGATAAACTCATTTGTTGCACCATTGCGTGGTTTACAATGTTAATGACCACTTCTTTGGTTTCCAATACATTTTCTAATGTATGTTTGACAGTGTTTCCACGAACCCTACGAGCCGGCGAAAAAATCATGGTTGGCGGGTTGGCACCAAAAACATTAAAAAAACTAAAGGGTGATAAATTTACATGTCCATCTTTATCTACCGTACTGGCAAAGCAAATGGGACGCGGTGCTACGGCTCCAACGAGGTAGCCGTGTAATTTTCCAGTGCTAATTTCTTGTGGGTCAATACTCATCATAGTTTACAAATGTACCCAAACTAAAAAGTTTGTAAAAATTTGATTGTACAATAATATCAACATATTTGCTTTATATTTAAACCCCTCTCTTGAAAAGAATGGAAAGAGTACAAATTGCTTTTAAATTTTTTCTATGTTGAACAAAACAGCTTTTACCCGTTGGTTCTTTATTGTTGCATCCATTGTTATTATTGGTCTTATTTTATGGAATACCCTTGTGTTTTTTAATCAGTTAAAGGACGACGAACGTAATAAAATGGAGGTTTGGGCCGCCGCGCAAGAGGAATTGCAAAAATTGAACACATCAGAAAATGCGGTAAGTGAAACGGTTTCGGTGGTAATACAAAGCAATAATACCACCCCAATGATTAGCTATATTCACGAAGCCGATAGTTACAACGATCGAAATATCCCCAAAAATCTTGTAAATACAGATGAAAAAAGACAAAAATTAATCGCCCAGTTTAGCTCAGAATACAAGCCTATTGAAATTTATTATGACAATCAATTGTTTCAAACCATTTACTACGGTAACTCTCCACTCATCAATAAGTTGAAATATTACCCAGCCGTGCTAATTATCGTTATGCTGCTCATCTTCTTAGCGTTATACCTATTCTATAAAACATCAAAATCTGCCGAACAAAATAGATTATGGGCTGGGATGGCTAAAGAAACGGCCCATCAAATTGGCACTCCGTTATCTTCACTAGTAGGGTGGACCGAAATTTTAAAAGAAGAAAACGTAAATCAAGAATATGTTACCGAAATAGAGAAAGATGTAGACCGTTTGCAAACCATTACCGAACGGTTTTCAAAGGTTGGATCCATTCCGAAACTTGAAAAAGCTGATCTGGTTGCCGAAACACAAGCTTCTTTTGATTATTTAAAACGGCGAAGTTCAAAGTTAATTCAGTTTGAATTACATATCCCCGATGAACCTGTTCCGGTGCTCTTAAACCCGCAACTTTTAGGCTGGACCATCGAAAATTTAGTGAAAAATGGTATTGATGCCATGAGAGGAAAAGGCACGATTACCATTTCAATTGAAAAAAATACCAAAAAAGCATACGTACGAATTACCGACACTGGAAAAGGTATTTCAAAAAGAAATTATAAGAAAGTATTTGTACCTGGATTTACCACTAAAAAAAGAGGATGGGGACTGGGACTTTCATTAGCAAAACGTATTATTGAAACATACCATAATGGAAAAATATACGTTTTAAACAGCACCCCTGGAAAAGGAACCACCATAGAATTAGTATTACGCTTAGAAAATTAAAATGATAACAAAACACATTTTACACACAGCTCGTTTAAACAATAACTGCCCAGAATGTTTTGATACCGAAGGATTGGAATTTACTTTTACACAAGAGGAAAAACACAGCAAGTTTTACAATCAAGCCAGTAAAGAAATTGATGAAAAATTATATTGTCACACCTGTAAAAACATTATTTATCCTGTAAACTGGACAGAAGATATTGAGCGGGTGTATCAATATCATAAAAAGCAAGTACATCCAGTATCAACCTCCATGCAGTTAAAATCCTTAACTCATATTCTTATTTTAGCAGGTATTGTAGTAATTGCAGCAGTTGTTTTTTTACTTTGGAATGCGAACTAATCTAAATTTTTATGAATAGCAGCTGCTAATTCTTTAAATTCTTCTTCGGTCATTTTAACCTTTTTAGAAAAATCCATATCGCTCATTTCATTTAACGGAATTAAATGCACGTGTACATGGGGAACTTCTAGACCAATAACGGACATCCCTACTCGTTTGCAAGGAACCGTCTCTTCTAGCGCTTTTGCTACCCGTCGTGAAAATTGCATTAATTGCAGATACATATGTTCTCCCAGATCGAAAATTTTATCAACTTCCTCTTTTGGGACACATAAGGTATGTCCTTTTGTATTCGGGTTTACATCTAAAAAAGCAATGAAGTTATCATCCTCCGCTATTTTATAGCTCGGTATTTCGCCTTTAATTATTTTAGTGAATATAGTTGACATAATTTAATCCCTCGTAATTTCAAGAATTTCAAATTTCATGGTTCCATTAGGCACGCTAATTTCAGCTGTATCACCAACTTTCTTGCCTAAAAGACCTTTTCCTATAGGTGAATCTACGGAAATTTTACCGGTTTTTAAATCGGCTTCACTCTGTGCTACCAACTTATATTGCATTTCGGCACCAGTAGATTGGTTTTTTATTTTTACGTTAGAATGCACCAAAACTTTTGATGTATCTAATTGTGATTCATCAATTACCCGAGCATTAGCAACAACTTCTTCTAATTTTGAAATGCGCATTTCTAACATACCTTGTGCTTCTTTTGCAGCATCATATTCGGCATTTTCACTTAAATCTCCCTTGTCACGGGCTTCTGCAATGGCTTGGGAAGCTTTAGGTCGCTCTACATCTTTTAACTGATTAAGCTCACCCCTCAATTTTTTTAATCCTTCTGCAGTATAATAAGATACTTTACTCATAACTTCATCGTTTGTGTTATAAACACGGTTATTCTTTAATTTTATCTAGAACTCCAAGTTACCTTGGCGTTAAGTTTTTAAACACAAAAAATCCCATGCGCTTGACGGGATCTGTTCTAACAAATATACTAAAAAATAACTTGTTGCGTAAATTATTGTAATTTCGCACTCGAAAAAATTAACTATGAAAAAAATTGCTTTCCTATTCTTACTTATTACCGTAATCGCTTGTAAAAGTAACGATGACAATGTAGATGACAACCCTTTTTTAACGTCTCCTTTGGTGAATTTAAACCTCAACTTAAACTTACCACAATACAACCCGCTTAAATTCCCAGGGAACTCACTGATAATTACTCAGCAGGGTATTCGAGGGATTGTTATTTACAATGTAGATAACAACATATACCACGCATTTGAGTTAAGCGATCCCAATCATGTCCCGAACGATTGTTCTCGAATGGAAATTGATGGTATTGAAGCAACGTGCCCATGTGAAAACGACACAAATAAATACAATATAGTTACAGGTCAAAATACAGTTGATCCCAGTCTTTACCCTATGCAACGCTATCGTGTTGAGCGAGTAGGCGACAACGTTCGGGTTACAAATTAACACCTCGACTTTGCTCAGCATCCAAATTAATTTAATAATTTACGCCCACCTATCTAACCAGCAGGTGGGCGCTCAGTATTAATTAAAACTTTATAGTTGCGCCCAATAAGAAATTAGTCTTCGCTTGTGGATAAAAGCCAGCACCTTCAAATGTGGTGACATTTCCTTGTTCGTTTTCACCCTCGAATGTAAAAAAGTATCCATTGGATACATATTCTACGTTAAAAATGTTGTTTACCAATCCTGTGAATAAGATTTCGTTTACAAAAGGAACATTTTCCCAGCGATACGCGACATTCAAGTTATTGATAAAATAGCTGTCTAGTTTTGATACTTCGCTGTCAATATTACCCATAAATTGTTCGCCCACAAATTTTGACAATAATGCCAATTGTACGTTTTTAATAGGACGGAACTCTAGCATGTTTCCAGCTACGATTTCTGGAGAAAAAGAAATGTTCGTTTTTCCTAAGTTGACCAGCGATCCATCTTGAGAAGCTACAAAATCTATATTTTTATTCGAGCTTAACGCAATATTGGGGCGTATACTTATTTTTTCTGAAATAATAATATTTGCATCCACTTCTAGTCCTAAACGGTAACTTTCGCCGCTAGTAGTTCGTAACGGTGCACCTACATCATTTAATTCTCCTGAAAGTACCAATTGGTCTTTGTAATCCATGTAAAAAAGGTTGGTGTTTACCTGAACTTTCTGTGAAGCGTAACGCCACCCTAATTCAAAATCGTCTAATTTTTCAGGAGTGGTGATATCTTCTTCAAAATCGTTTCGGGTAGGTTCGCGATGTGCTCTTCCGTAAGAGGCATAAAACTGATTGGCATCATTCAACTGAAACGAAACCCCTGCTTTTGGATTAAAGAAGCTATACGTTTCATCTACATTGAGTGGCACAATATCTGAAGAAATCCCTCCTGTTTCATACTGTATAAAACGCCCTTGTAAGTCTCCAAAAACTTGCCATTGATCATTAAAACGATAGGTAGCCTTTGCAAAAGTTGTAAATTCATTTTTAGTAGCATCGCTAAAATAATACCGATCGCGAATTTCAGAATCGCTTGCATAACGTGCCCAAATTACTTCGCCATAGTGATCACCTTTATAAATACTGTAAAATGTTCCTGCCGAAACGCTAAGTGCATCATTTTTGTAGTTAATATTGGCATTTACGGCATAAAAATCATTATCTAACCAACGGCGACGTATTAAATCGGTTGTATTAATGGTTTCACCACCAATTTCGATAGGCTCAAATCCATAAGTTCCAAAATCTTCATCTTCTTTGTATTGCTCAAAATATCCTCTTCCGTAGGTGTAGTTTAACGCCACATTACTGCTCCAGTTGTTATCGTATCGCTGGTTCCAGAGTACTTGATAATGGTCTTGGGCGTAATTATCAATTTCATTATCATAAAACTGGGTGTTGCCCTCTTCATCGGTGTACTTTCCAGAAGGATTATAGGTTCTATCTTCCTCTAATTTTTCGGCATCGATACCGTTCCAGGCTTGGTAGGTTTCTTCGGTTCCGCCAAAAGTCAATACTTTTATAAGGGTATTTTGGTCTTTATAGGCTCCTTGTAAAAAATAGGACTTTAAATCGGAACTCGCTCTATCAATATATCCGTCCGATTCAATTTTGGATAACCGTCCGGCAATTTCCACGCGATCTTTTAATAATCCGGTGCTGAATTTCACATTGTGTTTTCGGGTGTTAAAAGATCCAAATGAGTTTGAAATTTCACCATATGCTTCTTCTGAAACTTCATCGGTTAAAATATTTAAACTCGCTCCAAATGCTCCGGATCCATTACTTGAGGTTCCTACACCCCGTTGCAATTGCAAGTTTTGAATAGAAGATGCAAAGTCGGGCAGATTAACCCAAAAAGAGCCTTGACTTTCCGAATCGTTAAACGGAATTCCATTAAGTGTTACATTTACTCGCGAAGCGTCACTACCCCGCACCCGAATGTAAGTGTACCCCACTCCAGCTCCAGCATCGCTAGTGGTAACCACAGACGGTAAATAATTGAGTAAATAGGGAACGTCTTGTCCCAAATTGCGAGTTTCCAGCTCTTCCTCATCGAGGTTTGAGTGCGTAATTGGTGAGTCTGCATCTACGCGAACTGCTTGGATGAATACTTCTTCCAAACTTTCAACTTTAGTTGAATCTTGCTGTGTTTCTTGTGCGACAACTGCTAAGCTTGTTGTTAATAAAGCAGCCGAAATAAATAAGGATTTCATTCGTAAAAAATTTAATTACGAATAAAAGGGGCCATTATTCTCGATTAATAAAAGGTTTTAAATTTCCAGCAAAAACGACTTTCACTGGCTACAACTGCTTGTTGTTCTTTTCCTAAACAGCATTACCTGTTCTAGGTTCTATGGGTATAATCTCAGCCTTTATAAGTACAGCTTTCAAACGACGAAGCACAAATATTTTCACTTTTTGTACTTTCAACTTCGTATTTCGTACTTTTTTGGCACCCCTTTGAGATGTGCGACAAAAGTAAGGAACACTGTCACATTGTAAAAGCCTAATCCTACTTTTTTATCATATCCTTAATAGGGTGACGTTTACATTGTATGTATTTTTGAAATATGCCAAAAACTAAAAACAGATTTACCTTTAAAATCATCCTCAGCTATCTGGTGTTAGGAGCTTTAGCCGTTGTTGTAGGCTATTTTATTTATTCTGAATACAAAAACTACCTTAGTAATACTACCGAGAAAACTGAAGAAAAAAAGTTTTTCGCCACAGGATCGCTTATTAATTTGGTGTATGAAGCCGATAGCTTTTCGCGTTTAGCCTTACTTACCCAAAAAGAAGAAGATTACAATAAATACATCACTCTAAGTGATTCACTTTTTGAAAAAATTGAAAATATAAAATTACTCACCAGCTATGATTACCAAAAAAAGCAACTAGACAGTGTTCGCGAACTTCTTACTGAAAAGAAAAAAAATATAAAGCAGCTTCGTATTTTAAAGATTACCAATAGTCAAGATACATCGCTGGATGATATTTTAAATGAGTTTAAAAAATTAGACACGTCTATGGGCAAGCTAACGTTAGAAACGTTTGTAGAAAATCCTTCCATTCTTAGCCCAAAAGAACGTGCATTCTGGAACTCATATATTGATATTATAAACCAAAATAATGAAGTGGACACCACGCAAGTACAAACTCGTGTGGTCGATTCTATGCTGGCACAATCGCGTTATCTTGTGGCTGAAGCCAAACGAGAAAATTCGCGTTCCCGGCTGGCACTTCAACAAAAAGAAAATGAATTGATTAGAAACGATTTAACTCTTTCTTCTCAACTAAGGCGGATTATTACCGATTTTGAAGCTGAAAACATAAAACTGAACAACCAAGAGAAAGAAAACAAAGAAGCCTCGGTAGAGCGTACCGTTACAATTTTACAGGGTGCTGCAGTTGTTGGGTTTGTTGTAATTTTATTGTTTACATACTTTATCTTAAGTGATTTTTTTAGAGCCGAACGTTTTAAACAATCATTAGAAAAATCGAAAAAATATGCAGAGGATTTACTTAAAAGTAGAGAACAATTAATCGCCACCGTTAGCCATGATCTTAAAACGCCCTTAAACACAATTGTAGGTTACACGGGGTTAATGGAAAACACTTCCCTTTCAGAAAAGCAACACCATTATATAAATCAAATTAACTCAGGTTCGCAATACGTATCGAAATTAGTGAACGATTTACTCGATTTTTCAAAACTAGAGGCGGGAAAATTAAAAATGGAGTCAGTTCCCTTTTCATTGGAAAATTTGCTGCAGCAAACAGCAGAAACCTATCGAGATATATATTCAGATAAGCAAGTACAGCTTTTGGTTACCGTAGCTCCTGAATTACAAAACAAGGTGTTTGAAAGTGATCCACTGCGAATGCAACAAATTCTAAATAATCTGGTTGGCAACGCTTTCAAATTTACTGAAACCGGAAGCATTGAACTAAAAGCCACGTTGCAAAAAGCCAGGAAAAAAACGGTTCGAGTTAAAATCGATATAATAGATACCGGTATTGGTATTTCAAAAGAAAAGCAACAGCTCATTTTTAAAGAATTTACCCAAGCTGAAGCCGATACAGCTAAGAAATTTGGCGGTTACGGACTTGGGTTGGCTATTTCTAAAAAATTAGCCAGCCTCCTTGACGGAAGCCTTAAAGTGAAAAGCAAGCCCAATAAAGGAAGTACGTTTACACTACAAATGCCTTTAAAAAAATCTGATCGAACCATCCGTAATTCAGTAAAAACTCCCGAAACGGCTTTTAAAAATTTGAAAGCTGTCGTGTTTGATGATGACCCGGCCATGCGAACCATGCTTACAGAATTGTTTGAGCAAATGAACATCGAAGTTCGTGATTTTGAAAAATTTTCCACTTTTAAAAAATGGAAAGAAATGAATTTTGATTTTGTGTTGACTGACATACAAATGCCAACAACCAATGGTTTTGAAATTTTAGAACATTTAAAAAATGGAGTTGTAAAAAATTACACCAACCAACCGTTAATTGCCATGACGGGAAGCCGGGAACACTCCAAACAAACGTATCTTGACAAAGGGTTTGCGGCCGTTCTTCAAAAACCATTTACGAAAGGTGATTTACTAGCTGCTTTACAGAAGCTATTTCCCAATAATTTCTCTAATACTTCTGAAAAAACTTCATCAAACTCCTTAAAAGAAAAAAGTGATCTTTACGACCTTACTTTATTAAAATCATTTTTAGAAACAGAAAAAGCACTACAAGAAGTACTAACGGTTTTTTATTCCGAAACCAAAAAAGATATGGCTCAACTAAAAGCTTTTATTGAAGAAGAAAACATTGAAGATATTAGCCAAACAGCACACAAAATGCTAACGATGTGCAGACAAATCGATGCTAAAAAAGTAATTCCTATCCTTGAAAAGTTGGAAGATATTTCAGTAGAAGAAAAAAGCAACCTACCTTCTCTTTTTAAAGATTTAGATATTGAAATCAACACCTTGATTACAAATTTAAAACAGAGCGATTAAAGCTCAATATTGTACTGTTCTATTTTATTATAAAGGGTCTTACGGGTAATATTTAATAATTTAGCAGCACGCGATTTATTATTTCCCGTCTCTTTTAAAGCGTTTAAAATTAATTGCTTTTCGTTGCTTTCTTTTGAAAAATCGGTTGTTTTGGTCGCTGTTTCTTTAGCCGTAACTACCTCCCTTGGTATTACTTCCAGCGGTATTTTCTCATCCGGAGTTAAAAGCACGGAACGTTTAATAATATTTTTCAATTCCCTAAGATTTCCCGGCCAAGCATATTGTTTAAAAGCAGTTTCCACTTCTTTTGAAAGTCCCATTACGTTTTTGTTCAGGGATTGGTTGGCTTGTTCTAGAAAAAATTCGGTAAACAAAAATAAGTCTTCGCTTCGTTCGCGTAACGAAGGTATATGAACAGAAAACTCGTTTAAACGGTGGTATAGATCTTCTCGAAACCTACCGTCTTCAACGGCTTTGGTTAAATCTTCATTGGTTGCTGATATAATACGCACATCAACGTGGATTTCTTCATTACTTCCCACGGGCTTTATTTTCCGTTCTTGTAAAGCACGCAATAATTGAACTTGATTTTCATACGAAAGATTTCCTACTTCATCTAAAAACAGTGTTCCTGTATCTGCTGCTTCAAAATGTCCTTTTTTATCGTTAACGGCTCCGGTGAAACTTCCTTTTACGTGACCAAAAAATTCACTTGACGCAATTTCTTTAGGAATGGCTCCACAATCTACTGCAATAAAAGGTCGATTACTACGGCTGCTGTAATTATGAATGGCATTTGCCGCCACTTCTTTACCCGTACCGCTTTCACCTTGTATAAGCACACACATATCGGTTGGGCCCACTAATTCTAAGTATTGATTGAATTTTTTTGAAGCTTCACTGATTCCGGTAACAAAATTATTTTCTTTAAGAACCTTATTTGTTTGCGGTTTTGGAGTGGTTTGATCTTTAAGAGGTGGAGTTTCTTCTTGTTTTTCTGAAACAGTTTTTACCGTTTTTTCAGAAGCTTGCTCTATAATCATTAATAACTCTTCGGGACGAAAAGGCTTTGATATATAATCTAAGGCACCTTTTTTTATGGCCTCGACAGCAGTGTTTACTTCGGCATAACCCGTCATTAAAATAACGCGGGTTTTGGGATAGGTTTCTTTAACGTGTTCTAAAAGCGACATTCCGCTATCGTCTGGTAATTTTAAATCGGTAATCAGTAAATCGAAATGCGTTTCTTGTAATTTTTCTTTTCCTTCAGTACTGTTACTGGTTGTGGTCACTGAAAAATCTTTTCTTTCTAAAAATGTCGCTAGCATTTTCCCGAATGCGATATCATCTTCAACGATAAGGATTTTATGTGTCATATGCTTTTTGTCTCCTCACAAAAATACGGTCTATGAAAGAAGCAGACTTTTAAAGTTATCATAAAAAAAGGATGCCCCGAAGGACATCCCAAATATATCGAATATAATCAAGTGAATTATTTAGTTTTTAACCACTGACCATCACTATTTGCATAAACAGTTTTCTCTTTCTTGTCTGCTGTTGCCAATACTAATTTGTATTGATCTTTTGCATTTTTATATGCTTTAGATACAGTTGCGCCTTCAAATTTTTTCGCTACTGCGTCTTGAATGGCTTGTGGTAATTCTGATGCTTTCACTTCAGTAAAACCTTGTGTAGCGGCTGCTTGTTGTACAGCTACTGTTTGCTCTAATGTTGTTTGATCACTTGATGCTTGTGCAATGGCTCCATCTTGAGCGTTTACTGCTGTTAATGATCCTATTGCTAATGCGGTTGCAAAAAATAACTTTTTCATAGTTCTAAAATTTTATATTAATATTTCGTTTCTAAATTTGATTTATATAATGAAAAAGTAGTGCCATCAAAACCCCTAAACACCCAAAAAGGACGGTGTCCCTTAATACAATGGGGTTAAGAAGTTTTTACGTATCAATTTAAAAGTTTATAAAGTGTGTAAATTAACTAAACACCTGTGTAATTTTCTCACAAAAGGTGTTTCTTCATTATTTGCACCGTTATCTTTAATTAATTATGCTATATGTTTAGATGTTTTACATCCTCTTGAGAAACCGTTTTCTCAGGAATATAAATACGAAGCATAAAAAAAGGGATGCCCCGAAGGACATCCCAAAAAGTATTGAATCTAGCTAATTCAAACTACTAGTTCTTATTTTTACTCATCTTCATTTTCATTTTCTTCTTCATCCACTCACCGTCAGCACTTGCATATAGAGTTTTCTCTTTTTTATCAGCTGTTGCAATAACAACTTTATATTCTCCTTTAGCATTTTTGTATGCTTTCGATACGGTAGCACCTTTAAAATCGGTAGCCACTGCTTCTAATACGGGTTTTGGTAATTCAGTTGCTTTAATCTCTTTAAAATCCTGTGCAACGGTTTCTTGTGCATCTACAGTTTGTGTCATTGCCGCCTCATCTGTTGATGTTTGAGCGATTGCTTTATCTTGAGCATTTACTGCGGTTAATGTTCCTACTGCTAATGCTGTTGCAAAAATTAACTTTTTCATAATTCTAAATTTTATAATTAATATTTCGTTTCTTAATTTGGTTTATATAGTGAAAAAGTAGTGCCACTAAATTCAAATCACCAAAAATCCTTTCAAATTGCCTGTTATTATTAATATAACAAGGTTTTATCCGTTTCTAAACTCATTACGTAAAGTGTGTAAACCTGTGTAAAAAAATACACACCTGTGTAATATTCACCCACGAAGTCTTTTAAACTATGGCTTTATTTCTTCTAGAAAAGACATAAAAAAAGGGATGCCCAAATGGACATCCCCGAAGTATTGAATCTAACTACTGCAGCTTACTGCTTCTTAATCCACTCACCTTTGCTATTAGCATAAACGGTTTGTTTAGCTTTATCTGCTGTGGCAAGCACTAATTTGTATTCCCCTTTTTCATTTTTGTAAGCTTTAGATACGGTAGCGCCTTCAAATTCTTTCGCTACTGCTTCCAATACTAGTTTTGGTAGTTCGGTAACTTTAATTTCTTTATAGTCTTGCACGGCAGCTTCTGGTGCTTCTGCGCTAATGGCTGCTGCATCTGTAGATGTTTGTGCGACTGCTTGTGCGTTAATTGCGGTTAAAGATCCTATTGCCAATGCGGCGGTAAAAATTAACTTTTTCATAGTTTTCAAGTTTTAGTGTTGTTTGTTATTTGACTTGTATAATGAAAAAGTAATGCCACGTTAGACAACATGGCTTTTATTGACACATAAGAACCTTTAAATCAGTGTTTTAGTTGATTTTAAGAAATTCAAATAAAATTAAAAATTGTGTAAAGTATAGGTACAGTTGTGTAAAAAGTATACAGAAATTGTATTTAATTACTCAATTTTGGGAGGTTTGCGGTTGGTTTTCTTTAAAGCAGTCTTCTTTTTCGATTTTAAACGCTTTTCGATTGCTTTTCTAGGCGTTTTAGTTTTTTTACGTTTTTTTACTGGCTTTAAGCTATATTTTAATAAATCGATTAAACGCTGTATTACTATGGCTTTATTGCGATGTTGACTTCTGCTCTCGCTAGAGTGTAAGCTTAAAATTCCTTCCGAAGATATTTTATTTTGAAGTTTTTGTTGTACCCGTTGTTTTTCTTGATCGCTTAATGCTTGTGAATCTTCCACATGAAAACTAATCTCAACTTTGCTGGACGTTTTATTCACATGCTGACCGCCCGGCCCACTGCTTCGCATGGCCTTAAAAGAGAGTTCTTTTATCAGTTTCTCGGTATTCATGCTAAGTATTGGGTCGATGTTCGGGTTGCAATAAGTCGTTTACGGTTTTTACAGGATTAAACGTAAGTAAAGGGACTTCTATAAAAACGGTATTCCATTTTGCCATAGCCCCATTCCAAAGTCCAGGGAGTTCTAACGCTTTTAATGGTTTTCCGTCTTGCGACTTGGAGGAAATAAAACCGGTATTTGGATCGCTGTATTTTTTTAAATCAAACTTCTCCCCTTTAAAATTTCGGATACCACAGACTAAATCTACAGGGTTAAAGTGAGTAGCTTCATTTAAAATTGCTTTTTGATGAGCATCTTTGGTGTCTATTTGAGCTGTTTCCACAATTTGTAAGGTAGTTTCACCTTCATCACCTTTTACCCAAAAAGGACCACCGCCGGGAGCACCCGTGTTTTTAACCACGCCACACACCCGTATCGGTCTATTAAGTTTATGATACAATGCTTCTTTGGTTTTAGGAAGCTCTTTACAGTTTAGGTGATTCCATAGAAAAGATTGTATTTCTTTAATTTCTTCTTCTGAGCTGGTTTCATTTGAAAGTTTTTCAAGAAATTCAAAAGTTCGTTGTTGCAACCATAACAACTTACCAGCCAACACCTTTTTATAGTACGCTATTTCTTCAACATGCTCCCGAATAATAACGTTGTCTATATTTTTAATAAAAACAATATCGGCATTCACTTCATTTAAATTTTCCAGTAATGCCCCATGGCCCGAAGGACGGAAAGTGAGATTATCGTTCTTATCCCTAAACGGTTTATTTTCTTCGGTTACGGCAATAGTGTCGGTTTCTTTTTTCTGAAAGGAATACGAAATATGAAAGTTAATCTTCGTCAGTTTTGTCAACCTATTTTTTACTGCTTCAAATTCTTCCTTAAATTTTGAAACGTGTTCTTCTGAAAATGTAAAATGCAAATACGCATTGTCTTTTGCCGAAGCATAAAAGGCAGCTTCATATAATTGTTCTTCAAAAGCTGTTGTGTAGTATTTTTGATATTTATGAAACGGAATTAACCCTTTAGGTAATTTTTTATATCCTAACCCTTCCTTTTCTAGCATCGCCTTTACAAAATAATGGGCACGCTTTCCTTTTTTACTGGTTTTATAATCTGGGTATAATTCACGGATTTTTTTTCGTACCTCGTTTACAAAAGCAAATTCTTTTAAATTACTTAAAAAAGTATCCAACGCTTTATGATTTCCCTTTTTAATATACTTATTTAAGGTTTTTGCATCGGGCTTGTAATCTTCTAAAAACTGATGCAAAAATTTGAACATGCGCGTCGCTGCTCCTGAAGCCGGAACAAACTTCACCAATTCCAATTGTTCTTTTTCAGACTCAAAAAGTTGAATTAGCTGTTGTTGGTTTTCTTCTGAAATTTCTTCAATTCCGTTACCAATAGAGGCTGTTGTTACCACATTAGAATATGGTATCCCTTTTACAAAAGTTTCCAATTGCTTGGCTATACTTTCTACAGTATGGCCGCTTTCTTTTATTTGGTTTACATCCTTTTGGTTTAACATATTCAATTCTTGCTCAATTCTTCAATGGTTTTTATAGCAGCTTTCATTCGCTGTTCTACAGAACCTTTTAAAATAGTGTACGGGAGTTTTTTTTTGCGTAATTCTGCTTCAAAAATAGTAAACATTTTAATTCTATCGTTGGGGCGGTCCCTTAATTTGTCTGCTTCCCAAGGCACATCAACGTACGTTAAAAAATAATGGTGATACTGATTTTCTTCTACAGCCTTTTTAATTTCCGAAGGACAAAATCCGTTGTAATAATATTCAGAATAAACCTGTATCTCCAATAAATTTGTATCACAAAAAAGGAGTTTAGTTGCTTTTTTGGTAGCCTTATTTTCTGAAGCTATTTGTCCTTTAGCGATAGGAATCAGGTCATCACGCGTAATGGTTTCTTGCTGAGTTTCCCACTTTTTCTCTAAATACTCCCGCATATACTCAGGCACCCATTTTGTATTATAATGAGCCGCCAATTGCTTGGCTAAGGTTGTTTTTCCGGTAGATTCGGGACCATACAGCACAATTTTTATGCAATGATTCCCGTCTCCTGTGGATTGTTTAAGCGTTTTTTCCATGCGTAATAGCCAGCGATTGATATAAATACAAAAATAACATACAGCATACTGCTAATAGTGTATCCTTTGTAAAAATATAAAGGGACACTAATAATGTTACCAACTAATAAAAACAGCCAATTTTCAATTTTTCGTTTTGCTAAGAGCCACATACCAACAAAAAAGAGTGCTGTAGTTAAGGTGTCGACATACGCAGTCCAGCTGGTCCATTTTTCAAAAAAATCATAGACTGCATAGATAAACAACAAAGTGCCGACAAAAATTCCTGCTGAAATATAATGTTCCTTTTTGGTCGCTTTAGAAATTGGCGTGTAACGTGTTGGAGTCACTTTTCTTGTCCAAATATACCAACCATAGATACTCATTATAAAATAGTACCCATTTATAATCAAGTCGCCCAACAAGCCCCATTGCCACAACAAATACACAAAAATTGACGTACTAACTATCCCTGTAGGATAAACCCAAATACTGTTTTTCATAGAAAACAGCGAAGAGGCTAACCCAAATAAAACGGCTGTGATCTCAAGGATTATTTGGTGGGTAGCATAGCCTTCGTATTGCCCGAATAAAAACTCAAAAATGGGGTTCATAGTCGCTTCGATCCGTTTTTACAATTTTTATATACAATAACCCTCTTTCTACAGCTTCTAGAGCTGTTTTCATTTCTTTATTTAGCAATTGCATGACAGCATCATATTCTCCATAAACCTGAGTACTCAACGGGTTTTCTTTAACCGTAAGGCCAGAATTACGGAGGCTTTTTATGAAATTGATGATAGCCGGTTCGTAATCATCTTGAATTGGGGTAAGCGTTAATTCTACTGAAATATTCATAATTAAACTAAGTTTGCATCCAAAGGTACAGATATTACAATAGTATAAAAGAAGTTAGCTTCATAAGATTGTAAAGCTACACGGTTAACATCTGGCGTTATTTTTGCGATGGTTGTACCATAACATTTCAGTATCTTTAACCCATGCGCATCCTATTATTTATTTTGTTTTTCACGGTACCAATTGTTTCGGGCTATGCTCAAAATGAAGCATTAGCCAAAAATTATTTTGAACAAGGTGAATATGAAAAAGCTTTGGTTATTTATGATAAACTGTATGATAAAAACCCAAATAGATTAGACTTTTTCTTTGCCTTGGTTGAAGTAAATCAACAATTGGAAAGTTTTACTGTCTCCCAAGAATTACTTCAAGAAAAATTAAATAATCGCCCTGTAAACCCGCAATTGTATGTAGAGCTGGGGTATAACTATTCCCTACAGAAAAAAGATAGCTTAGCAAACGCCAATTATGATAAAGCAATAGAATACGCTATTGAAAACACCAATTATTCGTATACCGTTGGGAAAGCCTTTTCAAAATATAGTTTACTGGATTATGCCATTACCACCTACGAAAAAGCAATGGAAAACGATCCTAATAAGGATTACAACATACAATTGGCTCAAATTTATGGCGAACAAGGAAAACTTGAAAAAATGTTTTCGAGCTACCTCGATTTAATTGAAAAAAATCCTTCTTATAAAGCAAGTGCCAAACGAAATTTTAGCAGTTTTATAAAAGAGGACGCTACGACTGAAGCCAATACAATACTCCGAAAAATACTATTAAAACGACTTCAAAGCAATCCTGATATTTTATATAATGACTTATTGAGTTGGTTGTTTATTCAGCAAAAAGAATTCAAAAAAGCGTTTACACAAGAAAAGGCTATTTATAAAAGAACTGGGGAAGATTTAACTGGAATAGCAAATTTAGTTCTCGTTACTATCGCCGAAGAGGATTATGAAAATGCCACCGATATTGTAAATTTTATTATAGAAAACTCTTACACTCCAGATGCCAAATTACAAGGACATCAATATTTAATGAAAATCGCGCTAAAAACAGCTAGTAAAAAGGAATATCCTGAAATTGAAAAACAATTTGAAGCAATTTTAGCCGAATTTGGCAGTGGCTCTCAAACTTATGCGTTACAAGTTGATTACAACCATTTTTTAGCTTTTAATAACGAAAAAAAGGAAGAGGCCATCTCTAACTTAAAAACACTTTTGAAAGACCGATTGACCTCTTTTCAAGAAGCTCGGGTAAAAATGGAGTTGGCCGATATTTTGGTGTTTGATGAAAAATTCAACCAAGCATTGATTTATTATTCACAGATTCAGAAAAAAGTAAAAAACGATGTTTTAGCGCAAGAAGCACGATTTAAGGTTGCCAAAACGAGTTACTATAAAGGCGATTTCGAATGGTCGCAAATACAATTGGACGTACTTCGAAAATCTGCTTCTCAACTTATTGCCAACGATGCGATGGAACTGAGTTTAATGATCCGCGATAATTCGTTGGAAGATTCTACCCAAACTGCTTTAAAAAAATATGCGCGAGCTGATTTATTGGCTTTACAGAACAAAGACACCGAAGCAATTACGCAATTAAATGATGTACTCACCAACCATAAAGGAGAAAAAATTGAAGACGAAGCGCTGTTAAAACAAGCTCAATTGTTTGAAAAAACAAAGCAGTTTGAAAAAGCCGAAGCCAATTATAATAAGTTAATAGAATTATACCCAGACGAAATAGTAGCAGACGATGCCTATTTTAAATTAGCGAAACTCTACGAAGATAAATTGGCGCAACCCGATAAAGCAAAAGAGCTTTACGAGCAAATAATATATAACTTTGCAGACAGCATCTATTTTGTGGAAGCTCGAAAACGATTTAGAGCTTTGCGTGGCGATGCGATTAATTAATAGGCTACCCGTAATTTTCAATTCTAAAAAAAAACTAAATGTACATATACAACGTAACCATAAATATAGAAAACAGCATCCATGACGAATGGCTCCATTGGATGAAAACCAAGCACATTCCGGCGATGTTAGATACTGGGAAATTTAAAAAAGCATTAATGACCCGTGTACAGGTTGAGGAAGAAATGGGCGGCATCACCTATTCAGTTCAATATAGAACAGAAAGCAAGGAAATGCTTCAAAAATACTACGAAGAAGATGCAGAAACGCTTCGCCAGCAAAGCAAACCGTTTGAAGGCAAATTTGTCGCTTTTAGAACCGAATTGGAAGTTATTAGTGAACATTAAAACATAAAAAAGCCCATAAAAACAAAATAGTTTTAATGGGCTTTATTCCTTGTGCATCCCTCTCACTCCTCAATTAAAGGGTACACACTGGTTAATTTTTGGAAGGTCAATATAAAAGCAAAAAGTCGTACCAAGAAATTCTCCAATCCTCTTTTTGATGAAGTGCTTTCTTTTTTCGTTTAACTACACAAAAACCTGAATATCAATGCTTTTTTCTGAAGGAAATAATTTCTAGATTTTAAACAAAGAGCCTTATTTATTAATCAATACCTGTATATTTAGCCCATTATATTTATAGCTATGAGCAAACCCGTACGTGCCAAAAAACACTTAGGACAACATTTTCTAAATGATGAAAATATTGCCGAAAAAATAGGAAACACCCTCACATTACAGGGCTATAAAAATGTATTGGAAATTGGCCCCGGCATGGGCGTGCTCACAAAATATCTAATTAAGAAAGACTGCAATGTCATCGCAATGGATTTGGACAGTGAGTCCATTACCTTTTTAGAAGAAAATTATCCCAATGAAAACCTGCAAATATTAGAAGCCGATTTTTTAAAAACTGATCTAACCGATTTATTTGGAGAAGAGCCCTTTGCAATAATTGGCAACTTTCCCTATAATATTTCAACACAAATCGTATTTAAGGCCATAGAAAACAGAGCACAAGTCCCCGAATTTACAGGAATGTTTCAAAAAGAAGTCGCACAACGTATTTGTGAAAAAGAAGGAAATAAAACCTACGGAATTCTTTCAGTACTTACGCAAGCTTTTTATGATGCGGAATACCTATTTACTGTAAAACCAGGTGTTTTTAATCCACCGCCAAAAGTGGATAGCGGCGTACTTCGCCTGCGACGTAAAGACGATTTTTCACTTCCTTGCGATGAAAAGCTTTTTAGAAAAGTGGTTAAAACCGGTTTTCAACAACGCAGAAAAACGTTAAGAAACAGTTTAAAAACCCTCAATCTTTCCGATAAGCTGAAAGAAGATAGTATATTTGGCAAGCGTCCGGAACAACTTTCGGTATCTCAATTTATTTCGCTCACCCAAAAGATAGAAAAAGATGCAGTTTCAACTCACGAATGAATTTTTAGAGCAAATTGAAAAACTCATCGCCACTAAAGATGGCAATGCGTTACGTACGCTATTACAAGAGTTTCACTTTGCCGATATTGCCGAAATTTTAGAAGAATTAGACTCTGATGAGGCTACATATCTTATAAAATTACTTGAGAGCGATATCACTTCTGAAGCATTAATAGAGCTTGATGAAGATATTCGTGAAAAAATATTAGATCGCCTTTCCCCTAAAGAAATCGCTGCCGAGCTTGAAGAAATGGATACCGATGATGCGGTAGATGTCATGGGAGAACTTGACGAAGATATCCAGCAACAGGTAATAAGTGAAATTGAAGACTCTGAGCACGTAGCAGATATTGTCGAACTTTTAAAGTATGACGAAGATACCGCTGGGGCTTTAATGGCAAAAGAGTTAGTTAGGGTTAAAGAAACTTGGTCTGTGGCCGGTTGCGTGCGAGAAATGCGGCGACAAGCCAAAAATGTTACGCGTGTTCACTCAATCTATGTCGTTAACAAAGAAGGTAAGTTAACCGGACGACTTTCTCTAAAAGATCTATTGACAGCTGGCGAAAAAGCACACATCAGTGACATTTTTATTCCGAAAGTAGATTATGTAACCGTACACACCGAAAATGAAGAAGTAGCGCGTATTATGCAAAAATATGACTTGGAAGCCATTCCTGTGGTGGATGAAAACGGTGTATTGGTCGGTAGAATTACTATTGATGATATTGTAGATTTTATTAAAGAAGAAGCTGAACGGGACTACCAAATGGCAGCTGGTATATCTGAAGACGTTGAGGCCGATGATAGCATGCGAAAAATTATTCGGGCGCGGTTACCCTGGTTAATTCTAGCGCTGGCAGGTGGTTTTATAAGTGTTACGGTTTTAGGTACTTTTTCTGATGCCATGGCAAAACACGCCGCACTTTTCTTTTTTGTTCCGCTTATCGCGGCGATGGCTGGTAACGTTGGTGTGCAATCGTCAGCGATTGTGATGCAGGGTTTGGCAAACAACAGCTTAAAAGACTCACTTTTAAAACGGCTTTTAAAAGAAGTAGTTCTCAGCTTATTCAATGGTTTTGTTCTTTCC
>CAJXPE010000035.1 GCA_913057965.1 uncultured Marixanthomonas sp.
GTTCGGTTTTAGATAGTTTTTGATTTTGCACCGGAATTAAAATGGTTCCGTAGTCGTACTCTTTTCCATTCATTGAAAACGTTTTCATGCCTACTTTTGCACGAATCCCTTTTTGTAGCACCATATTCAATGCTTTGGGAGCATAATAATCGTGCCATTGCATTAAATAAGCATAATTGGACTGCTTTAAAAGCGTGGGTTGCTTCATTTTGAGCGTTTCCACTTTACTTCCAGCAGTTGCCATAGAAGCTTCTTCTGTATAGTCTAGATTAAATGCTAACGGAAATGTCCACGCGCTAATATCGTAAAACAAACTATCGGTGAACTTCGTACGTTTTTCAAACATTGCTTTTACCAAGCGTTGTTGTTTTTGTTGCTTCGGAATAAGATAAGCGTTTCCTTTTTTATAGGTTTTACCATCTTTTTCTATATCCTGCTTTATTTCGTGAAAGGTGATTTTATGTCTTTTTAAAATTTCAGCTAAACGATATACTTTTGAGGCGTCATGCGCATCACCAAAAAGAATAGCACCGTTCCCAGAAACCTCATTTCTTGCATTTTTATAGAATTCCCGCTGATAGTTTAACAGCTCTTCTTTCATCTCACCAGCTGCTTCCAATGTAGAAAGTGCCGCGGTAAATTGATTGCGAATGGTAAACGGAAAGGTTAATATACCGTTGTTGGTTTCCTGTGCCGATCCACGAGAAGATGCTTGTTCAAACAATATACCAATCGATCCATTAATATCGGGAAACGTGGAGCCTTTTCCGTAGTAAAAATCGTCAAAACTTTCTTCTGTGTAATAAAAACTACCAATTTTATCGAGTGCTTTAGCATGAAACTTAGCAATATCACCCGTTAGCTTTTGGTTTTTATTAGGAGTAAGTGGGTGCGTACGCGAGGGAATTCCGGGTTGAAAAAAGAAACTGGCATTCGAGCCCATTTCATGATGGTCGGTCAAAATATTAGGATACCAATTATGAAATGTTTCAATACGAGCTCGACTTTCGGGCAATTGTACTGGTAGCCAATCGCGGTTCATATCAAACCAATAATGATTGGTACGTCCGCCTGGCCAAATCTCATCAAATTCTCTATCGTTCGGATCTGGGTTTGGGGTGTTGCTTTTGTGCATATTAGCCCAATAGGCAAACCGTTGTAGTCCATCAGGATTAAGAGCCGGATCGAATAAAATTACTGTGTTATTTAATAACTTATCGATAGACGGACCCTGTGCTGCTGCTAAATAATAGGCGATAGCCAAGGCAGCATTAGAGCCACTGGGCTCATTTCCGTGGATGGAGAACCCTTGATATACCACCGCAGGCATGGTTGAAGTGTTTAGTTGCTGCGAGTTATCCTCAGTTAAGGCAAGATGGTTTTTTTGGATGTTTTCAATATTGGTGTGATTTTGAGGTGAAGTAATCGTAAGTAGGAGTAAGGGTCTACCTTCAAAGGTTGTTCCTCGATCTTCAATGGTAATGCGATCACTGGCTTTTTCAAGCGCATACATATATTGCACTAGCTTATCATGCGTAATGTGCCAATCGCCAACTTCATGACCAATTACATTTTTTGGTGTTGGAATGTTTTGGTTGTACGAAACTGAATCTGGCAGGTAGTAGTCTAAATCAACTGAATATTCTTGTGAAGTAGCAATTAATGTAGATAAGAGAGCAAATAGGAATAACGTTCTTTTCATAGTGAATGGTTAGTAGTTCTAAACAAAGATTTAAAAATAGCAGATTTGGGTTACATAAAAAAACCGCCTCGTATGGACGAGGCGGTTTTAAGTATTTCTTCAAAAAATATTGTTATATATCATCAAAACTCACATCGGTAAAGCTTGATGCAGAATCATCACCGTTTGCACTTGCAGCTGTATCGGTGTTTTCTTCTTTTTTGTAATCTTTTTGGTGACGTTCACTAATTACTTCTTCTCCTTTTTCATTGATGATAAAATCAGTCATTTCTTCAAGGTTGTCTCTAAAGTCTTGAAAATCTTCTTTGTACAAGTAGATTTTGTGCTTCTTGTAATGGTAAGAACCATCATCGTTTGTAAACTTCTTACTCTCAGTAATGGTAAGGTAATAATCTCCAGCTTTAGTAGCTCGTACGTCAAAAAAATACGTGCGACGTCCCGCCCGCATAACTTTAGATTGTATTTCTTCTTTCTCCATCGTAAACTGCTCGCTCATTGGTTTAGGTTTTGTTAATGTTTTCCAAAAATCTAAAAAAAATAGAAATATGGCAAGTAAACGCTACATTTCTTTTTCTGAAAGTTGTTTTGCGTATAATTCTTTATAATAACCTTCTTCGTTTAAAAGTTGATTATGAGTGCCTTGTTGGATGATTTCACCTTCATCTAAAACAATTATTTTATTCGCATTCTTTGCTGAAGAAATACG
Source organism: uncultured Marixanthomonas sp. (assembly GCA_913057965.1). Lineage (GTDB taxonomy): Bacteria > Bacteroidota > Bacteroidia > Flavobacteriales > Flavobacteriaceae > Marixanthomonas. Next base: position 2,409 of record CAJXPE010000035.1, read on the forward strand.
GTGACTTACTATAATAGTTGTTTTATCTTGGGAAATTTCGTGCAAATTATTTAAAATTTCTTCTTCAGTTTCGGTATCTACCGCTGAAAGACAATCATCAAACAATAATATTTGGGGATCTTTAATTATTGCTCTAGCAATCGAGACGCGTTGTTTTTGTCCCCCACTTAATGTAATACCACGTTCGCCCAGAATGGTATCATATCCTTTACTGAAACCAATAATATTTTTATGAACAGCAGCGCGTTTGGCAGCTTGAATCACTTCAGCTTCATCGGCTTCTTCTTTACCAAACCGTATGTTGTTTTTAATACTATCACTGAATAAAAAAGCATCTTGTGGTACATACCCAATATTACCTCGTAAACTATCTAAGTTTAATTCTTTAACTGGAATATCATCAATCTTTAGCGTTCCTTTTTGCACATCGTATAACCTTCCAATTAATTCAAGGATGGTAGATTTTCCAGATCCCGTATGTCCAATAATAGAAAGGGTTTCTCCTGGGTTAACCGTAAACGAAACATTTTTTAAAGCTGTAATATTAGTGTCTGGATAGGTGTAGGACAAGTTGTCAAACGTTATTTTACCCTTAATTGGTGTTTTTGCTTCTGTTTGATTTTTTACGCTAGGCTTTTCACTCAAAAATTCATTAATCCGTTTTTGTGAAGCTTCTGCCCGTTGAATCATTGAACTAACAAAACCTACAACTGCAACAGGCCACGTTAGCATATTTACATAAATTAAAAATTCAACAATTGTTCCTACTTCAATTTTTCCATCTATAAACCGTTGCCCACCGATGTAGATGACCATGATATTACTAACACCAATTAATAAGATCATTAACGGGAAAAATAGAGCCTGTACTTTAGCAAGATCTATGTTTTTTTCGCGACTTCCCTCTGCCAAATCTGCAAAGTTTTCATTGGTACGAGGTTCAATTCCGTAGGCTTTAATAACAGCAACACCGCTAAAACTTTCTTGAGTAAATGAGGTAAGTTTTGATAAATATTGCTGAACAGCTGTACTTTTTTTATTTATCTCGACACTTAATTTATAAATAAGCACCGAAAGTATGGGCAGGGGAGCAATAGCATAAGCTGTAAGCACAGGAGCCGTATAAAACATATAGCTTATAGCGACTACAAAAAGTGTGATGGTTCGCGTACTGTACATTACTGCAGGACCAACATATAAGCGTACTTTTGATACGTCTTCGCTTATACGGTTCATTAAATCACCTGTACGGTTTTGTTTGTAAAAACTTAACGAAAGTCGTTCATACTGTTGAAATATCCTGTTTTTAAGATCAAATTCAACATGCCGTGAAACAACTATAATGGTTTGTCGCATGAGAAACGTGAAGAAAGCTGAAAGTAGAGTAGCACCGACGATTAATAAAATATTTTCCAGTAGTTCACTCTTTACATAAGCAAGATCTGTAATATCACCATTAACGTACGCACGAACCACATCTACAGAATCCCCAATTTTTTTGGGAACAACAATCGTAAAAATAGTAGCAATAATGGTAATTAAGAGCCCTGCTAAAAGGCGTCCTCGATATTTTATAAAATATTGATTGAGATATTGTAACTCCTTCATGTAATGCTTTAAAATTTATTAACAAATTCTTCTTTTAGCGATAATATCTTTGTGTGATTATCAATAAAATCGTATTTTTGCACGTCCTTTTTAAGGGATGTTTAAAAATAAAAATATTATGGTGACTGAAGTATTAAGTACAAATGAACTTCAAAAAGTTGATCCCGTTTTTGGGCAAATGTCTTTCGACAATCACGAGCAAATCGTTTTTTGCAACGACAAAGATACGGGATTAAAAGCAATAATTGGTATCCACAATACGGTTTTAGGACCTGCTTTAGGCGGTACTAGAATGTGGCAATATACAAGTGAATGGGAAGCTTTAAATGACGTGCTTCGTCTTTCGCGAGGTATGACTTTTAAATCTGCCATTACCGGGTTAAATCTTGGTGGAGGAAAAGCTGTAATTATTGGTGATGCTAAAACGCAAAAAACACCAGAGCTAATGAAGCGTTTTGGTGAATTTGTTCACTCGTTAAGCGGAAAATATATTACTGCAGAAGATATAGGTATGACCACAGGCGATATGGACCTTGTGCGTTCAGTAACTCCTTATGTTACGGGTATTTCTGAAACATTAGGTGGAGCAGGTAATCCATCTCCTATTACAGCATACGGCGTTTTTATGGGAATGAAAGCAGCAGCCAAATATGCTTTTGGAACCGATATATTAGAAGATCGTGTAGTATATGTTCAAGGAATTGGAAACGTAGGGGAAGCTTTAGTAGAGAACCTTACAAACGAAGGTGCTAAAGTGTATATTACAGACATTAATCAAGAACGTTTAGAAGAAGTTCGCGATAAGTATAGCGCAACAATCTATGAAGGCGATAACATCTATGCTGAAGAAATGGATATTTATGCACCTTGTGCATTGGGAGCTACAATAAACGACCAAACCATAAACCAATTAAAAGCAAAAGTGATTGCTGGAGCAGCTAACAACCAGTTAGCCGAAGAGCAAAAACACGGTTTACAGTTACGTGAAAAAGGTATCGTTTATGCCCCAGACTTTTTAATTAATGCAGGTGGTATTATAAACGTATACGCCGAGCTAGAAAATTATGGTCGTCAAGAGATAATCCGTAAAACGGAAAACATCTTTAATACAACACTTGAAATATTAAAGAATGCTGAGAGTAAAGATGTTACTACACATCAAGCAGCCTTTGATATGGCAAACGCAAGAATAGCGGCAAGAAAAGAAAAAATGTAGTTTTTAACTATATTAAAATAGTATATTTGCAACGCACAAGAAACAGCTTGTGCGTTGTTTATTTATAAATGTTCTTTATTTTAAAATATGCTCACAAGAAGACATATTAGGGTCAAAGTTTTACAGTCAACTTACGCTTTTTTTCAAAGCGAACATCAAGACCTTGACAAGCAGGAAAAATTTCTAATGTACAGCATGGATCAAATGCAAGACTTGTATGTTTTGCTGCTTCAATTAATGGTTGAAGTAAAGGATCACGCTGAAAATTTTCTTCAGAAATCACAACAAAAACATTTGGCAACAGCCGAAGAGAAAAATCCGAATCGAAACTTTGTTGATAATAAAGTAATTCAGCTTATTGAAGCAAATCCAAATCTTGCTGAAATACTGAAAAACAAAAAACTGAATTATTGGCAACTTGATAATGAGTATATAAGCATTATATTCAACGCATTAAAAGAGCATGATTTTTATAAGGAGTATATTTCAAAAAAAGAAGTTTCGTATAAAGAAGATAGAGATTTCTTGGTTACGTTCTATAAAGAAGTCGTTGCACCCAATGAAAAGCTTTATGAATATTTGGAAGACAAACGTTTAACGTGGTTAGATGATTTTCCGTTGGTAAATACAGCCATGGTAAAGATGCTTTCTAAAATTTCAGAACAAAACGTAGCAACTACGTTAGTACCTTCCTTGTATAAAAATGACGATGATCGGGAGTTTGCACTACAATTGCTTCGGAAAGTAATTTTAAATAACGAAAAGCTGGATAATGAAATAGATGGCAAAACACCAAATTGGGATAAAGACCGTATTGCACATATCGATATGATTATCCTTAAAATTGGTATTTCAGAATTTCTATATTTTCCATCTATTCCAGAACGTGCTACGATTAACGAATGTCTTGAGATATCGAAAGAGTACTCAACCCCTAAAAGCAGTAGTTTTATTAACGGAATTTTAGATAAATTGGTTAAAGAGTACACAAAAGAAGGTAAACTGAATAAATTGGGTCGCGGACTTCAATAGAAGTAAAAAAATAAGTATTTTAGCGGCGCTTAAACATAAATAATTATCCTATGAAAAAATCAATTTTAATTTTAGCTGTACTATCTGCTTTTGCATTTACATCTTGTAAAGAAAAAGCTTCAGATAAAGTAAACGAAGAAAATGTAGCAGCTGCTGCAGACCGTGATGCAAACGCGTCTAAATTTCCAGTAATGGAATTTCAAGAAAAAGAATTCGACTTTGGAACAATAGATAAAGGAACCAATGTAGAGCACGAGTTTAAATTTACCAACACAGGTGATGCGCCATTGGTAATTGTAAACGCAACAAGTAGTTGTGGATGTACTGTGCCAGAATACTCTAAAGAGGCTGTTGCTCCTGGTGAAGAAGGACAACTTTTAGTTAAATACAATGGTAGCGGAGCCAACCAAGTAAATAAAACCGTAACAATTGTAGCCAATACAGAGAAAGGTAAAGAAACCTTAAAAATTAAAGCATTTGTAACACCTAAAGGTGGTGGCTCAGGAGCTCAAAATATGCTTAAAACAAGCTCAAAATAAATTTTTAAAAAGAATAGACTATTTTTATGGAACAAATTCAAGGCTTTCTCCCTATAATTTTATTGTTTGCAGTGATGTATTTATTTTTAATACGTCCGCAAATGAAAAAGCAAAAACAAGAAAAGAAGTTTGCTAATGAAATTAAAAAAGGAGACAAGGTAGTCACCAAAAGTGGGATGCACGGTAAAATTTTAGATTTAAATGAAGATGGTACTTGTATTATCGAAACCGGTGCTGGTAAAATGAAGTTTGAACGTTCTGCTCTTTCTATGGAAATGAGTGGTAAATTAAACGCTCCTGCTAAACCCGTTAAAAAGGAAAAAAAATAGTTTACTCTAATAAACTAAATTAAAAAACCGCAACTGTTTATGTTGCGGTTTTTTTGTTTGTTAAGGGTACTTGTTTTTAAGACTCTTTCTCTGCTACTAATTGAGCTATATTCACAATAACTTCAGTAGCTTTTTGCATGCTTTCTACCGGAACATATTCAAAACGACCGTGGAAGTTGTGACCACCAGCAAATATGTTTGGACAAGGCAATCCTTTAAAGCTTAATTGCGAACCATCGGTACCACCTCTAATAGGTTTAATGTTAGGTTCTATGTTGGCTTGTTTCATCGCTTTCTCGGCAACATCAACTATATGCATAACGGGTTCAATCTTTTCTCGCATATTAAAATATTGATCTGAAATTTCAACAGTAATAACCTCTTTTCCGTGTTGGGTGTTTATTTCATCTGCTAATTTGATCATCATTTCTTTACGAGCTTCAAAATGATTTTTGTCGTGATCACGAATAATATATTGAAGCTTGGTTCCGTCTACTTCACCCATAACACTATACAAATGAAAAAAACCTTCTCGATCTTCTGTGTGTTCGGGGGTTTCCATTCGTGGTAAAGAGTTTATGTAATCTGTAGCGATATACATACTGTTTATCATTTTACCTTTGGCGTAGCCTGGGTGAACAATTTTACCTTTAACGGTCACAACGGCTCCGGCTGCATTGAAGTTTTCGTATTCCAATTCACCAATTTGACTTCCGTCCATGGTATACGCCCATTCAGCACCAAATTTATCTACATCAAATTTATGAGCACCGCGGCCAATTTCTTCATCTGGAGTAAATCCAACACGTATTTTCCCATGTTTAATTTCAGGATGGTTTACTAAATATTCCATCGCTGAAACAATTTCGGTAATTCCAGCTTTATCATCTGCGCCTAATAACGTGGTTCCGTCGGTGGTGATAATGGTTTGTCCTTTATATTGTAAAAGGTCATCAAAATCGTCTGGCGATAAAATAATATTTTCTTCGGCATTTAAAACAATGTCTTTTCCATCATAGTTTTCTACTATTTGTGGATTTACATTGGCGCCAGTAAAATCTGGAGTCGTATCAAAGTGTGATACAAAACCGATAACAGGAACTTCGTGATCAACATTTGAAGGCAAAGTTGCCATAATGTATGCGTTTTCATCAATGGTAACATCTTCTAGTCCAATTCTTTTTAATTCGTCTACAAGCGCATTGGCAAGATCCCATTGTTTTTCAGTACTCGGTGTGGTGTTGCTTTCAGGATCACTTTCCGTATCTACAGTTACATAGCTAAAAAAGCGATCGATGAGGTGTTGTTTTTCTATCATAATTTTTCTTTTGCAGTACAAATTAAAGCATATTCAAAATAATTTATACATAGTTTCTTGCTATTTTTGCGACAGATTCTCTCTTATATGTACAAATCTATACTTCGTCCCATTCTTTTTCAATTTGATCCAGAAAAAGTGCATCACTTTACTTTTAAGTTAATTCGCTTGTTAAACAACCTAGGATTTGGAGGGCTTTTTAAAAGTCTCTATCAGGTAAATGATAAAAGACTTGAACGAGATGTTTTTGGACTGAAATTTCCAAACCCGGTAGGATTAGCAGCCGGATTTGATAAAGATGCCAAGTTATATAAAGAGCTTTCTACGTTAGGGTTTGGGTTTATTGAAATAGGAACGGTTACGCCCAGGCCACAACCGGGAAACCCTAAAAAGAGATTGTTCCGATTACAATCTGATAGTGCAATTATCAACCGAATGGGATTTAATAATGGCGGTGTGGAAGCTGCCGTTGAGCGTTTAAAAAGTAATAAAAATGTGCTTATCGGCGGAAATATCGGAAAAAATAAAGTAACCGCTAATGACGAAGCGTTTAACGATTACGTGCTTTGTTTTGATGCTTTGTTTGATTATGTAGATTATTTTGTAGTGAATGTAAGTTCGCCCAACACTCCAAACTTAAGAGCATTACAGGACAAAGAACCATTAACCCGTTTGTTGCAAACGCTACAAGATAAAAATGAAGTACGTTCAAAACGGAAACCAATAGTTCTAAAAATTGCCCCAGATTTAACAGAGGATCAATTGATGGATATAATCGACATTGTTTCAGAAACAAAAATTGACGGTGTTATCGCTACCAACACTACCATAAATCGTGATGGGTTAGTTTCAGAAAATAAAACTGAAATGGGAGGGTTAAGTGGAAAACCATTAACCAATCGATCCACCGAAGTGATTCGGTTTCTTTCAGAACAAAGCAATAAAGCATTCCCAATAATTGGAGTAGGAGGGATTCATAGCGCTAAAGATGCTCTAGAAAAATTAGATGCTGGTGCCAGTTTAGTGCAATTATATACTGGTTTTATCTACGAAGGACCACAGTTGATTAAAGAGATCAATAAAGCTATTTTAAAACAGTAATCTTTTATGACTGAAAACTTACTATCATTTGCATTAGCAACGGTGGCTTTGGCGTTTTCACCGGGTCCAGATAACATTTATGTGTTAACACAATCGTTAGTAAATGGAGTAAAAAGCGGCATAGCGACTACAGCAGGATTGGTTACGGGATGTATTGTACATACTACGTTTTTGGCGTTCGGTCTTTCAGCAGTTATAACAACTTCTCCAACATTATTTTACGGTATTAAGGTATTGGGCGCTTTGTATTTATTGTATTTGTCTTATGTTGTTTTTAAAAGCGACGCAACGATAGCGGTTCCAATTTCTTCGGAAGGAAAAACCGATAAAACACCTACAAAAACGAACAGCCAATTGTTTAAACAAGGAGTTATTATGAATTTGGTAAATCCGAAAGTCATGATCTTCTTTTTAGCTTTTTTTCCAGCCTTTCTATGGAATGAAACCGAAAATACAGTGAGTCAATTCTATATTTTAGGTATTATTTTTATGATCGTTTCCTTTTTAGTGTTTGGGTTCATAGCTGTTTTAGCCGGTAGTATTTCTTCTTATATATTAAAACATAAATCGGTTGGTGTAGTTTTAAAATGGTTACAAATCTTGGTTTTTATAGGAATAGCAATTTTTATATTAATTCCGTAATCAGAATAATAAAAAGCTAAAGTTTGCATTTTAAAAACCGTTATCTTTGGGCTAATGCAAAAAATTAAACTAATAGAGTGTCCTAGAGACGCTATGCAAGGAATAAAAGACTGGATCCCTACCCAGAGTAAGGTTCAGTATATTCAATCATTATTACGGTGTGGTTTTGATACGATAGACTTCGGGAGCTTTGTTTCGCCTAAGGCTATTCCACAAATGAAAGATACCGCTGAAGTACTTTCACAGCTGGATCTATCTAAAACTGAAAGCAAATTACTTTCTATTGTGGCCAATGTTCGTGGGGCAGAAGATGCTGTAAAACATCCAGAAATTGATTATCTGGGGTATCCGTTTTCTATTTCGGAAAATTTTCAAATGCGGAATACGCATAAAACTATTGCGCAATCTCTTGATATTTTGAAAGAAATTCTTAATTTGGCTACTGCAAACGATAAACAAGTAGTCGCTTATTTATCAATGGGTTTCGGTAATCCCTACGGAGACCCTTGGAATGTTGAGATTGTAGCAGAATGGACCGAAAAATTATCGGCTATGGGTGTGAAAATCTTATCATTGAGTGATACGGTAGGTTCCTCAACACCCGATATCATTGACTATTTGTTTTCAAATTTGATTCCCCATTATCCCCACATAGAGTTTGGAGCTCATTTACATACAACCCCTGCGTTGTGGCATGAAAAAATTGATGCTGCATACAAAGCTGGTTGTTACAGGTTTGACGGTGCTATCCAAGGTTTTGGTGGATGCCCTATGGCAAAAGATGATTTAACAGGGAATATGCCAACTGAAAAGATGTTAAGTTACTTTACTACTGAAAAAGCTGATTGTAATGTGAATCCTATGGCATTTGAAAGTGCCCATAATGAAGCAACTAAAATATTCAGTAAATATCATTAGAATGAAAAAACGAATACTATTATTACCTTTTTTTGCATTCTTTTTCTTGTATGGGTGTACATTATTAGAACCTATTCAAGAAGAGCCTTATTTTGGGAAAGGCATTGTTACAGTTAAATTTTTACAAGTTAATGATGTCTATGAAATAGCGCCATTACAAGGTGGAAAATACGGTGGAATGGCTCGCGTGGCTTATGTTCGGGATTCTATAAAAGAACGAAACCCAAACACTTTTCTGTTTATGGCTGGCGACTTTTTAAATCCTTCGTTATTGGGGAATTTAACCAAAGATGGTGAGCGTATCCGTGGAAAACAAATGGTAGAAGTTATGAACGCGGTAGGGTTTGACTTGGTAACCTTTGGAAACCATGAATTTGACCTTACTGAAAAAGAACTACAAAAGAGACTTGATGAATCTAAATTTCCTTGGGTATCATCAAACGTGCTTCACGTTACACCCGCAGGAACTAAAAAACCGTTTGAAACGAAATTGGAAATGGGGAACGAGCCTATTTCAGATTACAATACAATTTATGTGAAGGATTCTCTGGGCAATGAGGTTCGGTTTGGTTTTATTGGGGTAACATTAGATTCAAACCCAAAGGAATACGTTCATTATGGAAATATATATAAAGAAGCTAAAAGAGCGTACGATGCGGTGTATCCAAAAGTAGATTTTGTAATCGGGTTAACACATTTAACAATAGATCAAGATCATCAGTTAGCAAAAGAATTGCCAGATATGCCTTTAATAATGGGAGGCCATGAACACGTTAGTAATTTAGAAAGAGAAGGAAATACCGTTATTGCTAAGGCCGATGCCAATGCGATATCTATGTATATACACACCCTGCAGTATAATTTGCGAACGCAGGTATTATACGTCAACTCTAAGATTATGTACTTAGATGAAAAAGTACCCTTACAATCTAATGTAGATCGGGTGGTAAAGAAATGGAATGAAGTTTTAGACACAGAACTCTCGAAAGTAGTTTCTAATGCTCGCGATGTTATTTATAGCCCAAAAACACCTTTAGATGGTACAGATAGTGCAAATAGAAGCATACAAACTAACTTAGGAGACAAAATTACTGAAGCCATGGCTTTTGCCTATAACTATAAAGTGGATGCTGCATTAGTAAACGGCGGATCGTTTCGGGTTGATGATATGCTTTCTGGAGATTTAACAAGTGTTGATATCTTTAGAGTGTTACCATTTGGCGGAAATGTTTTAAAAGTAGATATGAAAGGTGAATTACTTAAAGAAGTTCTAGATTATGGAAAATCACAACGAGGTAATGGAGCCTATTTACAACGCTATAAGATTTCACAAAGTCCATCGGGAGATTGGTTAATAGCTGGAAAACCTATTAATTATAAGAAAAAATATACAATTGCGTTAAGCGATTTTCTGCTAAAAGGATTAGATATTCCGTTCTTAACACCTGATAATAGTGGGATAGTAAAGGTATATGAACCCAAAGAAACTGAACTTGCCTTCGATATTCGAAAATCAGTAATAAGCTATTTAAAGTCTTTATAGCCTATCTTAAAAAAATGACTTCTTATATATAATTGTTCTAAATAATTAGTTAGTTTTGCAGCACTAATCAATTAAGTTGTCATGAAGGTAGTAAAGTATATTCTCATAATTTTATTAGTAGCACTTGTAGTTATTCAATTTATTCGTCCAGAAAAAAATAATGGAGGCTATGAAAGTGTCGCTTTTTTTGAAAAAGAAACGAAACCTTCTTCCGAAGTGGCGTTGCTATTAAAAGAGAATTGCTACGATTGTCACAGTGACCAAACTCAATATCCTTGGTATGCCGAGGTAGCTCCTTTTTCTTTCTGGCTTGATGAACACGTAGAACACGGTAAGGGTCATTTTAATGTATCGGTTTGGGACTCGTATTCCATCAAGAAAAAAGACCATAAAATGGAAGAATTGGTCGAGATGGTAGAAGAGGGTGAGATGCCTTTAAATGAATACACTTGGATTCACGGTGATTTAACCGAAGAAAATCAAAAATTATTACTACAATGGGCTGGATTGGTCCGGCTTCAATATAAAAATGAATTACAAGTTTCTTCTAAGTAATTGATTTTTATTTTAATATATATTTTCTTGTAATTTTATTTAAATTTAATCTAAATAAACTTGTTGAAATAGGTTTTCAATTTTATATTTGCACACGCAATGTAAAATTATTTATACTAAGTCTAAATAAAAACCTAATGAAAAAACTATTTTATCCCGCAATTATTATGAGTCTTGTATTAGCTTCATGTTCATCAGATGATGAAGCTGGAGATGTTCAACAAGATATTGATGTCCCTTCAAACTATGTGTTTGAAAGAGGAGGAGAAACTACGGTACAATATCCTGGACAAACAACTCGGTTACAAATGACAGCTGAGCTAACAGGATCATTTAAAAGCTTTGATACAGCAACCGAAGAATCCCTTTTAAATATGTTTGCTCACGTGGAGGGTGCTAACGATTTTGAAAATACAGCGTTAAATGCTTCCGGAAAGAACATTAAAAGCAAAACAGCTGCTTCAGCAGATTATTTTTCAGCAAATGTTGCAGAAAGTGCAGAAATAAAAGCAGATTTTGAATCGTTTATCTCGCAACAAGTAAATGAGGTATTTCCAAATGAAAACACAACAGCAGAAGCAGGCGTGGCAGGGCAAGTTGCAGATGGTACCAGAGTACGATATGTAACTGGAAAAGGATTGGAACTTAATCAAGCCTTTGCGAAAGGCATGATGGGCGCATTACTGGCAGATCAAATGCTAAATAACTATTTGTCTACCGCTGTATTAGATGAAGCTTCAAATAGAGAAGATAATGATAACCTAGTGCTTGATGGTGATAATAACTATACCACTATGGAGCACAAATGGGATGAGGCATATGGATATCTTTATGGAGATCCATCCGTTCCAACTGCAAACCCTAATAGCGTATTGAATGAAAGTGAAGATCATTTATTATTCAACTATTTAGGAGTAGTAGATGGAGATGATGACTTTAGCGGTTTGGCTCAAACTGTTTTCGATGCTTTTAAAACAGGTCGTGCTGCCATTGTAGCTGGTGACTATGAACTTCGTGATGAGCAGGTTGCTATTATAAAAGAAGGGGTTTCAACTATAATCGCTGTACGGGCAGTACATTATTTGCAAGCTGGTAAAGAATCGATTGTCGCAGGTAATGTAGAAGGTTCTTTTCACGCACTTTCTGAAGGATTTGGCTTTTTATACAGCCTTCGTTTTACAAACAATCCAAATACAGGAACGCCTTATGTTTCTCCTTCTGAAATAGACACTTTTAAAACACAGTTGTTAGAAGGTAACGGTTTTTGGGATGTAACTCCTGAAACATTAGATACTATTTCTGAAACAATCGCAACTGCTTTCAACTTTACGGTTGAACAAGCTGCAAACTAAAAAAGTATAAAACGGGTAAAACAATCGGTTTATAAAGGAAGCCGATTGTTTTACTTATTTTTGCAAACTGAAAAATGAAAAAGATGATTAAGAACGCATTATTTATACTAAGTTTAACTCTCGTTGTAGTAGCCTGCTCTAGCGATGACAGCACACCAGAAGAAGAAAACAATGATAGTTTTGACCGCCAGGCTTTATTAGTAAACTGGGCTGATAACATTATTGTACCTTCCTATACGGCTTTTACTACAGAAACGAATAACTTAGTATCTGCGACAAATTCGTTTACAGAAAATCCTACAGTTGAAACATTACAACAAGTACGTTTAACTTGGATTGAAGCGTCTCTTGCATTTCAACATGTTTCTATGTTTGAAATTGGTAAAGCTGAAGCGTTAAATTATCGCAATCGAATAAATGTATACCCTACCAATACTTCTGAAATTGATGGATTAATTGCTGATGGAAACTACGATTTTTCATTGCCTTCAACAATCGATGCGCAAGGGTTTCCAGCGATGGATTATCTAATAAATGGCCTAGCTTCTTCAGATGAAGAAATAGTTGCTTTTTATACAACCAATGAAAACGCTGAGAATTATAAAGCGTATTTAAATACATTAGCAGAAACCATTTCAACATTAACCGAAACGGTTTTAAATGACTGGAATAATGGGTACAGAGATACGTTTGTAAATAACACCAGTTCATCTGCATCAGGATCAGTTGATAAATTAGCAAACGACTATGTTTTTTATTATGAAAAAGCACTTAGAGCTGGGAAAGTAGGAATTCCGGCAGGAGTATTTTCTAATGAGCCACTCCCTGAAAAAGTAGAAGCTTTTTATAAAGAAGATATTTCAAAACAATTGGCTTTAGAAGCATTACAAGCTACACAAGACTTTTTTGAAGGAAAGAAATTTGGCGGCACCTCTAAAGGTGAAAGCTTTAAAAGTTACTTGGCGTATTTAAATACGATTAAAAACGGAGAAAATTTAGGTAACTTAATCACGGCTCAATTTGAGACTTCAAAAAGTAAGTTAGAGGGATTAAATACTAATTTTTCACTTCAAATAGAAAACGATAATTCAAAAATGCTGACTGCTTATAATGAATTACAACGAAATGTAATTTTATTAAAAGTTGATATGCTGCAAGCAATGGATATTAGTGTTGATTACGTAGACGCCGATGGCGATTAATGAATGAGCACAACATTAAAAACATATTTCACGAAACAAACACAGGCCGCACCTCTTGCGGTCTTTCGTGTTTTTTTTGGTGTGATGATGTTTGCCAGTATCATCCGGTTTTGGGTAAATGGATGGATTGAAAAACTGTATATAAGCCCTAAATTTCATTTTTCATATTACGGTTTTGAGTGGGTACACCCATTAGGGAATTTCACTTATATTTTATTTGCTATTTGTGCGATTTCTGCTTTGTTGGTAGCTGTAGGGTTTAAATATAGAGTAGCGATTATAACGTTCTTTTTAAGCTTTACGTACATTGAGTTAATGGATAAAACCACCTACTTAAACCATTATTACTTTATAAGTTGCGTAAGCTTTTTAATGATCTTTTTACCAGCAAATAGTTATTTTTCGTTTGACGCCAAAAACCTTAAAAAAGCTTCTTTCTATGTCCCAAATTGGACAATAGATTCAATTAAATTGATGCTTGCTGTAGTATATTTATATGCTGGATTGGCCAAACTAAATAGCGATTGGTTACTAAAAGCCATGCCACTTAAAATATGGCTACCCTCAAAGTACGATATTCCTTTCTTGGGAAATCTTATGCAGCAAGAATGGGTACATTACGCCTTTAGTTGGAGTGGTGCTTTGTATGATTTAGCAATTCCGTTTTTGTTAGTATTTAGGCGTACGCGCTGGTTTGCTTTTATTGTAGTAATTATTTTCCACGTACTTACCCGTGTATTGTTTCCTATCGGGATGTTTCCATATATCATGATAGTAAGTGCATTGATATTCTTTGATGCCTCGGTTCATCATAAAATACTTCAGTTTATATCAAAAATCTTTAGGATTAATAAAGCTGAAATTGACAGTCAGATTAAAACAGTATTTTTTCAGAAGAAAAAGAACATTTCTAAAACCATTATAGCTTTCTTTTTACTAGTACAACTTATATTTCCGTGGCGCTATTTAGCGTATCCAGGCGAATTATTCTGGACTGAAGAAGGGTATCGGTTCTCGTGGCGGGTTATGTTAATGGAGAAAGCCGGATATGCTCAATTTAAAGTAAAAGACAGTGTTAGCGGAAAACAATTTTACGTTGATAATAGCGACTTTTTAAATACATTTCAAGAGAAGCAAATGAGTTTTCAGCCCGATTTCATTTTAGAATATGCACATTATTTAGGAGAACATTTCGCAGCCCAAGGACATGAAAACCTTGAAGTATATGTAGAAAGCTATGTTGCGCTTAATGGAAGGCTCAGTCAACCGTTTATCGACCCCACAGTCAATTTATTACAAGAAAAAGAATCATTTAAACACAAATCTTGGATTTTAAAATTTAACGATGATATTAAAGGATTATAGTTTTAAAACAACCCTACTGGCGTTAGTTGCTTTATTAACAAGCATAACCGTTGGAGCACAATATACGGTTTCAGGGAAAGTAGTTTCTGGAGTAGATAATACAGTAATTTCTAATGCTGAAGTATTTATTTCTAACACAGGAAACGAAACTAAAACAGACGAAAATGGAATGTTTCAGTTTAATAATGTACCGTCTGGCACCCATTATTTTGTGGTGTTTACGTATGAATATCAATTACTGGAACAAACGGTTGAAGTTTCTGAGGACACTACTCTAAACTTTCAAGTAGAGCCTTTGGGGGAAACCCTTTCTGAAGTGGTTATAAAAAAACAAAGAGACAGGGTTTTTGCTTTAAAACAATTACGCCCGGTTGAAGGTACCGCTATCTATGCCGGAAAAAAGAGTGAAGTGATTCAAGTGGATAACTTAACGGCTAACCTCGCAACAGGAAATGCACGTCAAATTTATTCGCAAGTGGTAGGGCTGAATATTTACGAAAATAATGATGGTGGGTTGCAATTGAATATTGGTGGACGCGGGTTAGATCCCAACCGAACCGCAAACTTTAATACCCGGCAAAATGGATACGACATTTCAGCCGATGTTTTAGGGTATCCAGAAAGTTACTATACACCCCCAGCCGAAGCACTTCGCGAAATTCAAGTAGTGAGAGGAGCGGCTTCATTACAATACGGAACCCAATTTGGAGGGCTTATTAACTTCAAACTAAAACAGCCAAATCGTAATAAAAAAATAGAATTAGTTTCTAGGCAAACAATTGGCTCGTATGATCTTTTCAATAGTTTTAATAGTTTAAGCGGACAAGTAGGCAAGTTTGGGTATTATACCTATTTCAACTATAAAAAAGGAAACGATTTTAGACCAAATTCTCAGTTTGATTCTTATAACGGATATGCGCATTTAGATTACCAACTCACTGATAAAACGAAGCTTACCGGAGAATTTAGTTACTTGTATTACATAGCACAACAACCCGGGGGATTAACAGATACTCAGTTTGAAGAAGATCCAACGTTCAGTAACCGAACTAGAAACTGGTTTGAAGTAGATTGGAAATTATACTCGTTGATGTTGGAACATATGTTTTCTGAAAAGACAGATTTTAGCCTAAACCTTTTTGCGTTAGATGCTTCGCGTAAATCAGTAGGCTTTCGTGAGAATCGTGTTTCACAACCTGATGATCTTACGGAGCCAAGAGAATTAATTGTAGGGAATTTTAATAACTGGGGCGCTGAGGCTCGTCTATTGACCCATTATGATTTTTTTGATACTGAACATGTATTCTTAATAGGAGGGAAGTACTACTGTCTCTTATACACATCTGACGCTGCCGACGACT